>QNAH01000095.1 GCA_003641425.1 Candidatus Zixiibacteriota bacterium | reverse complement strand
CAGGTCAATCGAAAAGGAAGTCAAAAGACTGAGACTCTAGCCGCCGCTATTTTTCCTTTTTAATATTTTATTCGAATCTATAATCTTCTATAAGAAAACCGATCGGTCTTTTAATAGCTATCATTATCGCCATTATTATCGCCATTATTAATGGATTACCGACCAACCCGCCTGCGGCGGCTGTCGTCTCGCTCTGTCTTAATACTTGACAAAACAGATATGATTAGTATACTATAATTTATATCGTGATATCCAGGTTATTGTAATCCGGCTATTATATGCATGGGGCTGTTTCCCCTGCCAGTTCCCATAATCCGTTAGAAATTTCGACATCTTCTAAACCGGGAATGTATTCATCGCGGATTATTCAAAATTATCTCAATCACAAATTATTTTGCACCATGGGGGCTTGCGATTTTGGCAAACAAATAAATCAGTCGTTGACCATTTAACGCCAAATGAGGGGAGGATAATTTATATGTCTTTTGTCAAAACTTCTCTAATTTTATCTGCATTTCTTTTAATTGGACTCCCGTCTCTGGCAATCGCACAGCAGGCTGACTATAAATATGATATGTTCGAAGAAGAAAGAAAAATGCATGAGGTATTTTTGAAAAAGACCCGGGATACATTCATCGTTTATGACAGTATTCAGCTTGACTCACTGGTGGAGGCCAATATGGCGGAGTATCATATACCGGGCGTGGCTTTGTGTGTTTTTAAAGATTCTCAAATCGTATATACCCGGAATTTTGGTTATGCCCGTGTTGCCGACGGGATCAAGATAGCCGATACGACGCTTTTTGTGTTGGCTTCGATCTCTAAAACATTTGTTGCCAGCGCCGCCATGCAACTCTGGGAAAACGGTCTACTCGATCTTGATGCCGATATTAACGACTATTTGCCGTTCAATGTCGATAATCCGTTTTTCCCGGATGATTCGATAACAATGCGAATGCTGTTATGTCATACATCGAGTATTGACCGCCGGGACGGAAACTGGATACCGGATATTGTATATGGCGGTGACTATCAGGGTGATCTCGGCCAGTACCTTCAGGATTATCTCGATCCCTCCGGTGCCGATTATTACGCCTTCAATTATTCGAATAATGCACCGGGCACCGATTTTGAATACAGTAATTATGCTTTTGCACTGGCCGGCTATATTATTGAGAGAATTGCTATAGACAACAGCATCGCCGCATCCCTTGAACAATATTGCCAGGATTCGATATTTGCCCCCCTCGGTATGAATGAGACCTCATGGTTTTTGTCCAATCTGGATACTTTTAATATTGCTATGCCTTACTGGTATAATAATGTGACTTATATTCCATACGGGCATCAGGGGTTACCGATTTACCCATGCGCGCAGTTGCGAACCAGTTCCATCCAGTTGGCCCGCCATATGATGGCCTTTATGAATTATGGATCTTATTATGGCACAAGGATTCTCGACAGTTCGACAGCGGAATTGATGATGACCGATCAGTTCCCGTCCGTACCCACTGACTATCCGGGGGAAATTCAGGGAATAGGGTGGTATGATATGTACAGTACCGAAGATGGATGGTCATACTGGGGCCATAGTGGAAGCCTGTGGGGATGTAAGACGTGGATGCTTTTTGATCCGGTCGAGCGTGTGGGATTTCTATGTCTGACCAACAGCACCGGCAACGGCACCGGAATGTCTTATATTATGAATGGACTGGCCGGATTTTCCCGCGATCCCGATATGGACGCTGTTGTCGGCGGCCTGGACAATTGTCCATTCGACTACAATCCCGACCAGATGGATGCCGACACTGATGGCACCGGCGATTTATGCGATAACTGTTCCGGAGAATATAATCCCGAACAGGAGGATACAGACATCGATAATGTAGGGGACAGTTGCGATAACTGTATCGATATTTACAATCCCAATCAAATCGACTCTGATCTGGACGGCACAGGTGATCTATGTGAGTATATTTGTGGTGATGCAAATGGCAGTGGTGGGATTAATATCCTCGATATAACATACATCGTCAGCTACCTTTATAAGGGCGGCCCGGCGCCTGATCCGGCAGTATCGGCCGATGCCGATGGGAGCGGAGGGATCAATATCCTCGATATAACCTTTATCGTCAACTATCTCTATAAGGGGGGACCGGAACCGAACTGCTGATAGACAGTTAATCCGGTATTTTTGCATAAAGGCCGACTTGAGTCAGACTTCATCGGCCTTTTTGCATTTTGAAAGCTGTGAAGATCATCTAACGGCGGCTGTTTTCGCGTCTCGTCTTTTTTATCCGGGTTTTTTCGCGGTTATGCTCCCTTAATGTGCGCGAGAAAATATGCCGTCCGTCCACATCGGCCACAAAATAAAGATAATTCGTTTTATCGGGATTCAGGGCCGCCTCGATAGCGGCGTATCCCGGCGAGTTTATCGGTCCGGGGGGGAGTCCTTTGTACTTATAGGTATTGTAGGGTGAATCGAATTTCAAATCTTTATAGTACAACGGCCGATCCAGACCGCCAAGAGCATAGATGACAGTCGGGTCGGCCTGGAGAAGCATCTTGCGATCGAGCCGATTATGATAAACTGATGAAATAACCGGTTTTTCATCGTCGTACATTGCTTCGGCCTCGATAATCGAGGCCAGCGTGACCAGATCATTTATGGATTCGATATTATCGGGCAGATTATCAAATAGTGCCCCAGTGCGCCTTTTGAACTCGTCGGTCAGGATTTTCATGATCTCGTCAATTTTAATGCCGTACCAAAAACGATAGGTTTCCGGATAAAGATACCCTTCCAGACCGCCAAAACCATAACGCGCTCTTGTGTATGAAGTATCGAAGGCCCTCATGACAAAGACCGAGGAATCGATACCGAGATTGCGGCCCAGAATGCCGGCTGTTTTATAGACAGTCAGTCCTTCGGGAATGGTGATCAAAACGGTCGCGATATCGCCTCTTCGGAATTTTCTCAGGATTTTATATAATGACACCTTCCCGGTAAAATCATACCGTCCGGGCGCCAGTATTTTGTCAGTCCCGGTTATCACCGCCATCGCTTTGAAAAGCGGTTTTCCTCTTAATATTCGTTCATCCCGAAGGGAAGAAATTACGCTGGAAAAACTGTTGTTTTCTTCGACCATAACCGATTTTGTCTTTTCGCCGATATCGTACGGGACAAAAATCTCGAATGCCAGCAATCCCGCCGCGGTGATAAAAAGTACCAGTAGAAAACCGATGAAATTTTTTACCGATTTCAACGGAGCGCGCAGTGAGCCGGCCAGATATGCCAGGAATTTCACTACAATCACAGGAACCGCCAGAATTAAAGTGAAAGCTGTGACAACGACATACAGAATATACTCATGTAACCCGATTTTGGTTTTATTCGGTTTTTTGCCGTTCATCCAGAAATCTCTGCAAAATCAACGCGGCCGCCATCCGATCCACTTTGCCCTTGTCGCGGCCTGTCTTTTTGCCGTGCAGGTGAATCATTTCTTCGGCTTCAACCGATGAAAAGCGCTCGTCATATTTATAAATCGGCCCGGTGTATTTTTTTTCGAGCCGCCCGATAAAATCATCCACCATCCGGCATCGCTCGCCCCCGGTGCCGCCATCCGGCGCAACCGGATAACCGACCACAACTCCTCCGGCGCCGAGTTTGTCGATATCTTCAACAATCTCATCGATTGCCCGGTTTATAGATTTGTACGTTATTGTTTTATACGCCGAAGCGATCAGTCCGGTCGGATCCGATCTGGCCAGACCTATCCTTTTTAGCCCAAAATCGACACCGATGTAAATCCCGCTATTCACATCGGGAATCTATCAATACGAAGGTCTCAAGTCAAATCAATTAAAATCACAATTTTTTTATTCATATAAATAAGGGCAGCCGGTGGACTGCCCTTTGATATTGTGTTTTTTGTATTCTCAGCAACCGGGCGCGGGACCTCCGCGGAAGAGGTAATTTATCAGATACATAACATCGAGAAGGTTGACATCACCTGAACAGTCCAGATCTCCGGCATCGAGTGTTGGTCTGGGGGCCTGACCCCCCTTGTACAAATAGTTGATCAGGTAAATTATATCCATCAGACTCAAAGTGCCATCGCCATTGAAATCACCCGAGATATAGCCGATAAGCTTCACCCAGGCGTACGCCTCAGATGGAGAATCATCCAAAAGCCTCCCGCTCAATGTATATGGTTGGATGACCGTGTGGTGGACAGGCAGGTAACAGGCGACAAATTCGCCGAGTAAAAGCTTTATATCAAGGACCTCGCCGGTAGAGTCGGGGATACCGTGTTCGCGAATTATCTGTGGCCTTTTGACAAGGCCGCCAATTTTGATTTTGGCGGGCCTGGTCTTGAGTAATTTGAGTGAATAGAAAGTGAATAGAAAAGGATCATAAATTAGATCCAGTAACACTTTCGGTATCGGAAAAGTGATATTCAGCAGGCGCCAACCATTATTTAATCTGTTGAATCGAGCAAACTTAAGCCTATTTTTGTCGTTTTATCAATAGGGATTGGATTCTCCCCAATTTCTTGACTTGCGGAAACAAAACTCCTATATTCTTGTTCCTGATGCGAGAGTGGCGGAACTGGCAGACGCGCTGGATTTAGGATCCAGTCCTGTAAAGGGGTGGGGGTTCGAGTCCCCCCTTTCGCATAAAATATTGCCGATTGAGCTGATTGAAAGGAGCTATATAAGTTGAAATCCGAAATCAAATCTTCAAACGGACTTGTTCGTGAAATCGAAATCGAAGTTCCGGCGGAAACGGTCGATAAGGCTTTTGCTGAACAGTACAGAAAATACCAGAAAGAGGCCAAAATAAAAGGTTTCCGCCCCGGAAAGGTGCCGAAAAATGTCATTAAAACCAAATTCTATGATCTGATCAAGAGTGATGTGTTGCAGGACCTGGTCGGCAAATCATATCCCGAAGCAGTAAGAGAGCATGATCTTAAAGTGGCCTCGCCGCCGGATTTTCCGGGAATCGATATTCAGGAGGGAAGCGATTTTAAATATACGGCCAAAATAGAGGTGATGCCCGAAATTGAAAAGGTCGATTATTCCGGGATCGTTTTGTCCAAAGAGGAAATAGACGTGCGTGATACCGAAGTCGATGCGGTTGTCGATCACCTTCGCAGAAAAAGCGCGGAATTCCGCACGGTCGATCGTGAAGCGTCGAAAGAAGATACAGTCGTACTCGACCTGGTAGTTGTCGATGATCCAGATAAATCAGTCGAGGCCGGCGATTTTGAAAATATAGAACTGGATCTCTCCAGCGAAATGACCGTCAAAGAATTTCCGGAGGTCCTCGTCGGAATCAAAGCAGGCGAAGAAAGAGAGGTCCCGGTCAGCTATCCCGAGGATTTTTCGAATAAGACTCTGGCCGGCAAATCGATCAAGTACTTGTGCAAGGTCAAGGAAGTGAAAGAAAAGGTTTTGCCGGAAATCAATGATGCCTTCGCCAAGGCGAACGGAAACTCAGAAACTGTCCTTGAAATGCGTCTGAAAATACGCGATGATCTCAAAAAACAGAAGGAAATGGAGCACAAGCAGTGGGAGAAGCAGGAAGTTCGTCGCCAGATAGTGGAAAAAAATAATATTGATGTTCCTGATGCCATGGTCGTTAAATATTTGGAATCGGTCATGGAGGATATGAAACGTCGCAACGAACCATTCGATCCGAAACTTGTTCTTGAGCAATATCGCCCCATGGCTGAAGAGTCGATAAAGTGGAATTTATTAATGGAACGGCTCTCGGAGCTCGAAAAGATTGAAGTTTTACCTTCGGATACCGAAAACTGGATAAAAGGCTTTGCCGAAAACTACAAGATGGAGGCTGACAAGGCCAAGCAGATGCTGGCTCAAACCGGCAAGTTGCAGGAAGTCCGGGACACCATTCTCGAGGAAAAGGTTCTCGAGCTTATCCTGACCAAAGCCGAGTACGTCAAACCGATATCGGATGTACAAATAACCGCTGATTCCGAAAAGACGGCGGATGACAAGGAAAAGGAAAAAAGGGATGATGTTCGGGAAAGCGATAACAATATCACGGAGGAGTTATAAATGACATTAATACCGATGGTGGTTGAGCAGACTGGCCGTGGTGAACGCGCTTATGATATTTATTCGCGTCTGTTGAAGGACCGGATCATTTTCATCGGTTCGCCGATCGATGACAATATCGCCAACCTGGTAATAGCCCAGTTGCTTTTCCTTGAGGCGGAAGACTCGGAGAAAGATATTTTTATCTATATCAATTCGCCCGGAGGTTCGGTCACGGCCGGTATGGCCATCTATGACACGATGCAGTTTATTAGGCCCGATATCGCCACCACCTGTATGGGACTGGCGGCCTCGATGGGTTCATTCCTTCTGGCGGCCGGCACCAAGGGCAAACGGGCGGCGCTGCCCAATTCGCGGATCATGATTCATCAGCCATCGGCCGGAGCACAGGGACAGGTTTCCGATATCGAGATCATGACCAGGGAATTCTTATATACCAAGGAACGTTTGAACAAACTGCTCGTATTTCATACCGGACAGCCGCTGGAAAGAATCGAAAAGGATACTGATCGAAACTACTTTATGTCGGCTAACGAAGCTCAGGATTACGGGCTGATCGACAAAATTTACGAATTTAAACGTGAAGAGAAAAAATAACGGCGGGGAAATTAATTGACCGACAAGGAAAACAATAAAACATCGGATGGTGGCGGGACATCGCACCGCTGTAATTTCTGCGGTAAACCGGCCTCGAAAGTCAAGCGGCTTTTTGCCGGTTATGAAGCCTTTATCTGCAATGACTGCGTGACGCTCTGTCATGATATTTTGGTTTCATCACCGATGCGTGAAGAGGTCGAGACGACTTTTGAACTGGCCAAACCGGCCGAGATCAAGGCGTTTCTGGATCATTATGTTATCGGGCAGGAAGAGGCTAAAAGGAATGTCGCGGTAGCGGTTTACAACCATTACAAGCGGATAAATGCCCTGGCCGAAAAAAAGGACGAATCCAGCGACCTGGCCGATCTGGAGAAATCGAATATCCTGCTGATCGGCCCGACCGGTACCGGTAAAACTCTAATTGCCAGAACCCTGGCGAAGTTTTTGAAAGTACCTTTCAGCATTGCCGATGCTACCGTCCTGACAGAGGCGGGATATGTCGGCGAGGATGTCGAGAATATTCTGGTGCGGCTTTATCAGGCCTCCAATTATAATCAGGCTCTTACAGAGCGCGGGATTATTTATATCGATGAGCTTGATAAAATCGCCCGCACCGACGGCAATCCGTCGATCACCCGTGATGTCTCAGGCGAAGGTGTCCAGCAGGGCCTTTTGAAGATTCTCGAGGGTACGGTCGCGAATATACCGCCAAAGGGCGGCCGCAAGCACCCCGAACAGTCGTTCGTGCCGATCGACACTTCCAATATTCTTTTTATCTGCGGCGGGGCCTTTGAGGGCCTCGACAAAATAGTCGCCCGCCGGGTAGGAAAGAAACAGGTCGGATTTGATGCCGAAAATCTCAACATCTCTGAAAAATCACCGGAGATCCTTGATTTAATCGAACCGGAAGACCTGCTGCAATACGGCCTGATACCTGAGATGATCGGGCGTCTGCCGGTTATCGCACCGCTTCGGGCGCTTGACAAAAACGCACTTTTCACCATCCTGACCGAGCCGAAAAACGCCATAACCAAGCAGTATGAACGCCTGTTCGAGATGGAAGGTATCAAGATGACATTCGAAAAGGAAGCTCTCTGGGAAGCGGTAGCAATTGCCGAACGCAAAAAAACCGGCGCCAGAGCATTGAGATCAATATTCGAGAAGGCGATGCTGAACATCATGTTCGAGACGCCTTCCGAAGATGATGTCGAAGAGATTATTATCACGCCCGGTGTCATCACCGGAACCGGGGAACCGAAGATCATCCATAAATCACAGAAAAAAACGGCATAATTAAGCGACGAAATAGATGATTTGAAAGCCCGCCATGAGCGGGCTTTTTTTGTAGTATCCAAACCTGATACTGTATCAGTTATAATCCGGTTATCCTGACCGGATTAAGAGTTGTTAAGATATATAAATGTGGAAGTTCTTTCCCCCCCCGTCGGTGATTTTTGATACTCTTGTTTATCATAGTTATTTAAAAATATGTTACCGGTAAAATAGAAATATTAAAAGACCGGATTACCGATTTTAAGGACTTGAAAAGAAGTAAAATAAGGCTTCTCGTCACATTGATTTAAATTTCCTACTTTCAAAAACTTGCGCCTTCTTAAGGAGATAAAATCCATAGATATTCCTGACTGCTTTCGGCTTGCAGATGAAAAAAAGTGAAAAATTTCACTTTTTATACACATTTATACTTGACTTTTAGCCCTTCAGCCGTATATTTGAAAACTTTAATAATGGGACTAATGGGTGTAACGTGCCCGAGTCAAAAAAACCAGGCAGGCGTGCCGGGAAATACGTCAGGCAGGTAGGATTATTAGGAACTGTACCGATTTTGTTGGCGGTCGGCCCGGTAGTCGGGTTTTTGATCGGCCGCTGGCTGGATAAAAAGCTGGGAACCGAGCCTTACCTTCTGATAATTTTCCTGATTTTTGGTTTTATTGCCTCAGGCAAAGAAGTTTGGAAGATAATTAAACGGGCTGAGAAAGAAACGGACGAAGAGTAAAAGCTGATTAGATAATGGATATTGGATTTGTCAGCAGGTCGTTGAGGACGACCAGCCTTCTGGCCTTGATTATCCTCGTTCTGGGAAGTTTCTATTACGGTTTCTATCCGACCCTGTCGGTTTTCACCGGTATTGCCTGGGGGATGGTAAACCTTTATTTTCTCGAGCGGCTGGTCCGCTCATCACTTCGCCCGGAAGGTATCGACAAGACTGCCGCCCTTATTTT
>QNAH01000458.1 GCA_003641425.1 Candidatus Zixiibacteriota bacterium | reverse complement strand
TATCGCGCCTGCAGTTATGCCGGATATAATATGCCGTTGAAACAAGAGGAATATAACCAGAACCGGTATCACCGCCAGTGATGATCCGGCCATCAAATGCGGCCAATCAATCGCCTGATGTCCCTGGTATAGCGCCAGACCGACCGGCAGGGTCCGTACCGATTCGGAACTGGTCAGGATAAAGGGAAACAGAAAGGAGTTCCAGTTGGTCAGAAAGACTTGTATTGCAAGAACAGCCAAAGCCGGTTTGCATAAAGGCATAACGATACGGAACAGTACTCTGAACTCACCGGCGCCGTCTATACGGGCGGCTTCTTCCATAGACGAAGGCAGGGTATCGATATACTGCTTGATAAGGAAGATCCCGATTGGATTGACCAAAAAGGGGAGTATCAGGGCCGCGTAGGTGTCATACAGCCCCAGTTTATAGATAAGCAGGTACAGGGGTATTATCATAATATGGACCGGAATCATCAAAACAAATATAACGGAATAAAACCAGAGATTTCGACCAATAAAGCGGTACCGCGAAAGGGCATAGCCGACCATAAAGCAAAACAGGATATTGCCGCCGGTGACTGCCACCCCGACTATTGATGAGTTAATAAAATACTTTAGCATATTGCCCGAAGAAAATATATCATAATAGATTAAAACCGTAATGGCTGGAGAGACAAAATCTCCAAAACCAAGCCCGGAGGAACCCGGCATAAGCGAGACCCGGAACATCCATAGAAGCGGGAAAATCATCACGATCAGGATTAAAACGAGAATTGTGTATTTCAGGATTCTCATCGCATCCCCCGCTGTTTTAACAGCCCGAACTGGGCAAATGAGAAGACGGCAATAATTAAAAATAAAATATACGCCGCGGCAGAGGCATAGCCGAATTCGAACCGACTCAGACCGGTCTCATAGATGAAGTAAACGGCGGTGGCACTGTCATAGCGTCCCCTGGTCATAACGAAAATCTCGACAAAGACCTGAAACGATTTGATGGTATTGATAACGATTATAAAGAGGGTTACCGGCTTCAGGAGCGGGAGTGTGATCGAGAAGAACTTACGGAATGCGCCCGCTCCGGCCACCTCGGCGGCCTCGTAAAGCTCTTCCGGTATCGATTTCAAACCGGCCAGAAATAGAAGCATGTAGTAACCGACCGACATCCATATATCCATCGCCATGACAGAAAATAAGGCAGTTTTGTTCGACAACAGAAAACCGTTTTCGGGAGGGGAAAGGCCGATCATATCCGCAAGCATATACAGGTAACCGCCTCGCGAATAGAGATTGGTGAAAATCAGGGCAATCACCACCATCGAGGTAATCGACGGCATAAAATAGGCCGAACGAAACAGGGTTCGTCCGGGGAAATTTTTATTCAGCAGGAGAGCGAATACCAGAGCGATCACTGTTGTGAAGGGGATTGTCCCGATCACGAATATGAAAGTGTTTTTCAGAGAATCGAGAAACTCCGAATCCGAAAAGAGGGCGACAAAATTATTCAAGCCGACCCAGTTATAAGTCGGCTTGAGCAATTTGTAATCGGTAAAACCGAGATAAAGCGAAAACAGCAGGGGAAACAGCCAGAATACCAGAAACGTTATCACCCATGGTGAGGCGAACAGATACCCGGCAAGCTGGCTTTTTTTCATTCCTTAAAAATCAATTCTTTGATCTTCTGATTTGCTTCATACAACGTTTCGGCCGCCGGAGCATCATTGAAAAGCACTTCCTCCAGCGCCTTTTCTATTATATCTTCGACATATACCCACTGCGGCATCGGGGTCACCATCTGCGACATGTTTAACTGCATGATAAACGTCTGCAGGTTGGGATCCGATCTAAAAAATTCATCCTTCGCAGCCACCTTGCTTGAGGGCGTCGCCGTATAGTTGGCCTTGCAGAAAAGCAATTGGTTTTCCGCACTGGTGATATACTCAATAAATCTGGCCGCTTCGGCCTTATTCGTCGAGTTTTCACTGATCGCCAGGAATTCTCCACCGGCGAATGATTTCCACGGGTACTTCGGTCCCGGAATAAGCGTGGTAACAAAGTCGATATCGATATTTTCATTCCTGATCCGTTTGAGCAGCCAGTCGCCGGAGATTATTACGCCAACTTTGCCATCGAGGAAGGCATCCTCAAGGCGTCTCTGGGTATCGATCATTGAACAACTGTCGCTCAATTCCTTATAGAGTTTCAGGGCACGGTAGGCCCTATCGCTGGCGAAAACAGCGTATTTACCGTCACGGCTGACAATCCGCCCGTCGGCGGAGAACAGAAACGGCAGGTATTTTTTGTACAGACGGTGTTTTTCCGCAGCATTGGAACCGAAACCATAGATCCCTTTGCCGAGTGAATCAATCGCATAGCAGATCTCTTTTAATTGATCCCAGTTGATCGGAATGGCATTTTCGCCCAGGGCTGTCTGCCGCAGAAGACTCCTATTGATAAATAATATTCGGGTGCCAAGAATCCACGGGCGGGCAAAAATGCGACTATCCCAGGTGCCTGCCGACCAGCCGTTGAATTGTGCCGTGTCTTTGATCACATTTTCGGTTAT
>QNAH01000457.1 GCA_003641425.1 Candidatus Zixiibacteriota bacterium | reverse complement strand
AATCTGAATGGGCGCGGTCTCCATAGTAATGATATGGTTCTGGATATTGTGGCTAACCTCGATGAATCCTGGTTCGACGAGTATCATGCCCACAAAATCATCGGGGATATGACCATCACCACCGACAGTATTAATTTCAGGGACAAGTTTGCCGTAAAATATCACAACAACACTTTTTTTACCGCCGGCAAACTGGATTATCGCGGCCCGATCGAACTGTCCGGCATCGCTATATGCGATGATCTGTCGGTTTTTAACGGTCAAACCTTCATCGAGGAGATGGGCGGCCGGGGAGAGGCTGTATTCGATGTTTCCGGGGCGCTGGAAAATCCGAATATAGCCGGCTCCTTCAAATCCGACTCGTTATGGATATATGAAATTCTTTCCGGTGAAGCCGCAATAGACTTCGATATTGCCCGTTTTCTATTTGATCGCGAAGGAAAGGTCAATATCCATCTGGTAAACGGGACGGCTTATGAAGTGCCGTACGATACCATATTTCTGAAAATGCACCTTGATTCTCAGTATGTATTTATCGACAGTTCTCGAGCGGTAAACAAGCAGGTCAGTATGGTTGGATATGGAAATCTCGACTATCTTTCATATCCCCAGATATTGATCCTCGATAATGTCTATGTCGATTTTATGGGTCTGCTTCTGGACAATGACGGCATTGTCCGAATCGATATTGACTCGACGGGTTATAATGTCATCAACTGCCGACTGGCAAGACCGGTCGGTTACATTGAGGGAAAAGGCCGGATCAATTATGATGAAAGTATGAATTTCAGTCTTTTGGGTGACAGGATTGAAATCGCTCCATGGGTGGGATTGATAAGCAACGAGTATGATATCGGAGGATTAATTTCGGGAGAAGCCGATCTGGGCGGGACATTTCTCGAACCGGAAATAAAGTTTACCGGGACGCTGGATACATTGACTTATCAGAATCTCTGGCTTGGCGATCTATGCTCATGTTTCAAATACAGGGATAAAAGAATAATTATAGACTCCGTTTCTTTGAAAAGTGAGAAAGGTTATTACAAGGCCAGTGGAATCTATCCAATGGACCTGGCATTTACCAATGTTGAAAACCGTTTCCTCGATGAAGAGCAGGATATACAATTGTCGGCTTATGACGAGCAGCTTAAACTTGTCAGCCGATTGATCTATGAGGTGGAGGATTTTACCGGAAAATTCAAAGCCGATATGAGGCTGACCGGTACCCCGCGCCAACCGCATATTGATGGAACCGCTGCCATAAGGGAGGGAAGGCTCAAACCATACGACCTTGAATATCCTCTTCAAGATATGTATGCCGACATCAAAATGGTCAACCAGACCATATTTCTGGACAGTGTTTCGGCCACCTGCAAAAACGGCAAAAAAACCGGAATCGTGACTGCCAGCGGCGAAGTCGTGATTAAATCAATCGATGTTTTTGATTACAATGTCGATGTTTCGGCCCGCAATTTCCCGGTAAAATATGAACTTGGCGATATTACCGCGCTGGCCGAACGAGCCGATTTCAAAGTGCAGGGATTGACACCTCCGATTGTGAACGGCGACATCAAAACCAAATCAGTAACATACCGGGAAAATTTCGCCGAGGAAAATGAAGGATGGCTGGTGCTTTCGACCTTGACAGGTGAGAATACGTGGGATCTTAATATTAATCTTGAAGCACTGTCGAACATCTGGATTAAAAACGATGATATCGATGCGGAGTTCGCCGGAAATATCAACTTCATTCGGGAAAACGGCGAATACCGGTATATCGGCTCCTTGGAGATTTTGCGGGGCAAAGGTTTTTTGGCCGGGCGGACATTCAGGATAGAACCGGGGGCGACAATCAATTACGAAGATATCGAGTATCCCAACCCGAATCTGAATATTTATGCCACCACGAAAATCCGCGGTGTTGCCCCGGACCAGTCCGGCGAATCATCGACCACATCGGATCTGGAGCTGCGAATTCATGTAACCGGAACCCTCGATGAACCGGTGATTGCCACGGCCGAGGGTTCACAATTCAGTACAGAAGAACTGCTGACACTTCTGGTTTTGGAAGACTATGAGGGAAATGCCGATGCCGGTTCACAGGTGGGCGGACGAATGACGTCGGCCCTGTCAAGTCTGGTATCATCTGAAGTAGGACGGATCGGGGCGCGGACATTAGGCGTGGAGACATTCGAGATAGATCCGGTTTACGGTGACAAATTTGATCCTCTGGGGACGCAGTTGACACTGGGCGCCTATGCTCTTCCCAATCTGTATATATATGGGCGCTCGTCATTATCGGTGGAAACCGGCCATGAACTCGGTTTTGAATATCGTTTGAAAAGATTTCTGATGATAGAAGGCCGGGCGGACGAGGGCGATCTCTACCAGCTATTCCTTAATTTTTACTGGAATTATTGAGTTGAAAATGCCAATCGCCATATATACTTTTTTTCTTGTTATTGTGTACTGCCTTTCTGCTTCCGCACAGTACACTCAGGAACAGATTATAAGTAAGTGGCTGGCCGATAAGCCGGTCATCGACTCAATCGTAATCGAGGGAAATGTT
>QNAH01000094.1 GCA_003641425.1 Candidatus Zixiibacteriota bacterium | reverse complement strand
GACGGTCGCTGTATTACCCATTGGCTATTATGTAGACGGCATGATCTGTTTCAATGCCGACACTTCCGGTCATTACGAAATCTCTCTTTCGCTGTTTAATGAATGTGGCGAAGACACATGCTCATTTGCTGTTGATGTTATGATTTACGGTCCGCCTGAAATAGTTACCGGCGACACGAGCATGTTTGTCTGTGAACCGGGGAATCTTGAATATCAAATTATTGCCGATGCTACTGATAACGGCCCGGTTAATTATTTCATGATTGACGGGGCGGGGGAGATTAACAGCACGACCGGTTTGCTTAGCTTCAATGCCGACACTTCCGGAATATACTGCTTCACAGTTGAGGCGGTCGGCGTGTGCGGCGCCGATACAGCGGATATTTGTATCAATGTAAAAATAAACAGCGTGCCGGTGGTCGTTTCGGCTGATGATTATTCGGTCAGTCTCTGCGCGCCTACCCCGCAGTGTTTCCCGGTCGATTATTCGGATATCGATGATAATATTGTCGACATGAATATCAGTTACGGGGCATACTCCCACGGTTATGTCTGTTTCACACCGGAGGCCAGCGGCAGTTATGAATTCATCATTACAGTCACCGATGCCTGCGGCGCCGTCGCGGCGGATACGACAGTGGTTGATGTTATCATGAATACGGCGCCGATGGTTATCTCGGCACCGGATATCGACACCTTTATGTGTGATCTTGCCGAGATATGTATCGATGTCGATATATCCGACAGCGAAGAAAATATTGAGTCTATTATAAGCGGTCCGGGAGAATACAATCCCGGGACAGGCCGGGTATGTTTCATGCCCGATGCCGAAGGCACTTATTATATTGTAACGACCGCGACCGACTCCTGCGGCCTATATGATTCCGATACAACCATGATTAATATCACCCTTGGTGAAAGCGCGGAAATAATCTGCCCGATAGAGCCGATCGATATCTTCCTGTGCGAGCCGCAGGAATATTGTTTCCCGCTCGATATCAATGCCGAGTCCGCGTTAACTTCATACGGCACTTATGCGAATGGCCAGTTATGTTTCTTTGTCGACACCGCGGGTACTTATATAATAGAAATTATTGCCGATGCCCAATGCGGCTCGGATACCTGTCAGATTACATTCAATGTCATCATGGGTGATGTCGCCGATGTCATCTGCCCGAATGACACTTCAATGACCATCTGCGGGCCGGAAACGATCTGTTTGCCGGTGACGGTTACTCCGGCCAATGCCGTTGTAACGGTAAGCCCATCCGGTAATTATGTCGATGGGAATATCTGTTTCGATGCTGAGCAGTCCGGGACCTATGAGATCATGGTCAAGGCCGAATCGGAATGCGGGGTTGACTCGTGCAGTTTCACGGTCGATGTTGCATTCAATCAGAGTCCTGAGATAGTCAGCGGTGACACGACTTTCTTCGACTGTTACCTGGCCGAAATGTACATTTACCAGGTGGTTGCTACCGATTATGAAAGTGATAAAATTACATATAAACTGCTGTCGGGATTCGGCAATATCGATCCTGCCGGCGGCTTGATTACCTTCTCGCCCGACAGCGCGGGGAAATACTGCTTCGAGGTCGAAGCTTCCGATTACTGCGGCGCCGATACCGCCGAGATCTGTTTCACAATCGATCTGAATTCACCACCTGTTGTCGTGTCAGGACCGGATACAACAGTTCTCACCTGCGACTGGTCGGATATTTGCATTCCGGTCGAGGTGTCGGATGTCGATGATAATATTGAGACGATTACGAGCAATATCGGAACCTACGCCAACGGAGAGGTGTGTTTCGGTATTTACGAAGAGGGGACATTTGAAGTTATAACGACTGCCATGGATGTCTGCGGTGCGACCGACAGTGATACCACACTCGTTACCGTAATATTGGGTGAGTCGCCGGCTCTTGAATGTCCTGTTGACACATCGATTTTCATCTGTGCCCCCGATACACTTTGTATCCCGATCGGCGGCGTACCTGAGGGCGCCAGGCTGACGATTTCACCGCCATCGGTTTGGTATGATTCCGACAAGCAGTCACTCTGTTTCTATACTAACTGCTCGATCGAAAAGGACATCAAAATTGTCGCCGAGACCGACTGTGCTATCGACAGTTGTATGTTCCTGGTCGATGTTACCATGAATTCCGAGCCTCTGGTCATTATGCGGCCCGATACGGCTGTTTCGCTTTGCGGACCGGAGGAGATCTGTATATCGGTCGGTATTACCGATGCCGATGACAACATTGTCGATGTGGAAGTTTCACCGGGCGCGGTGTATGATGCTTTTACCGGCAATGTCTGTTTCACACCGAATACAAGCGGTGATAATGTCATAAAGGTTCGCGCGGTCGATGCCTGCGGCGCGTACGACCTCGATTCCACAGTTGTAACGGTAAATTTCAACAGCGGGCCGTCTGTTGATGCTCCGGAAAGCTATGATGCCTTCAACTGCGAGATAAGTGAAGTATGCTTCCCGGCGGAAATATACGATACCGACAATAATATTGCAAATGTGACGGTGCTGCCGTCGGGCACCTATGATCCGGCATCAGGTAATGTCTGTTTCACACCGAATGATGTCGGTATTTATCAGATCATTATTGCGGCGATCGATTCTTGCGGATTCATGGATGCCGATACGACGCTGGTCAATGTGGCGGGGAACAGGCCCCCGACCGTCGCGGCGGCCGATACCAGTGTATTCTCATGCGGGCGTGTCACGCTTTGTATCCCGGTATCGATCGATGATCCCGACGGAAATCTCGATGTCGTCTATGCGCAGGGCGCCGGTTATTACCAGGGTTACGCCTGCTTCTCGACTTCGGTATCGGGAATCCGTGAGATCATAATCACTGCTGTCGATTCCTGCGGGGCATACAGTGCCGATACCATCTATGCGGATATTACAATTAACTCCGCGCCGGTGGTCGTGTCCGGACCGGATACGTCGGTTTTCCAGTGTGATTTTGCGGAAATATGTGTCGATGTCGATATCAGCGACGCCGACGATAATATAGATATTATTGAAACCAATCATGGTATGTACGATGCCGCTTCGGGCAAGGTATGTTTCACCCCGACCGAAGCCGGCTCTTACGAAGTGAGGATTACAGCCACGGATGGTTGTGGCCGGATCGGCGAAAGCACGACTCTGGTTACTGTCGAAACGACAGTCGCGGCCCAGATAGACTGTCCTATCGAGCCGATCGATCTGTATCTCTGCAGACCGGAACTGGTCTGTTACGAGCTGGGTATTTCGCCTGAGGAAGCTGTTGTCACCGCGTCGTACGGTTATTACGAGAACGGCAATCTTTGCTTCCAGGCCGACACCGCCGGGACGTATATAATCGACGTTTCGGCCGAGACGGTTTGCGGAGGCGATCAGTGCACGCTGGCTTTCAATGTCGAAGTCGGTGTCGAAGCGCGGATCGAATGCCCCGCCGACACGTTGGTGTTTCTCTGTGATGTCGCCGAGATCTGTCTGCCGGTGGGAGTCACCCCGGATTACGCCCAGGTGGCAGTCTCGCCGATCGGAACTTATGCCGACGGATCGGTTTGTTTCACCGCCGATACCGCCGGTCAGTATGCGATTACCATTATCGCCGTGACGGATTGCGGCGCCGACACCTGCACGGTAAGTGTCGATGTCGATTTCAACGATGCGCCGGTTGTCGATGCCGGTAACGATACCACATATTTCCAGTGTGATTTTGTCGAAATATGCCGCCCGGTTAGTGTTTTCGATCCCGACAATACGATTGATTCGGTGGTGGTAACGCCTTATGGATTGTACAGCGAACTTACCGGTTCGGTCTGCTTCACACCGCCCGATGTGGGTGAGTACTGCATGACCGTAACAGCTTATGATGAATGCGGTGCCACTGATTCGGATGTGTTCTGTATCACGGTAACCACCGGTCCAAGAGCCAAGATCGAATGTCCGACGGAACCTTTCTTTGAAAGGCTGTGCGATCCTGGTGAAATCTGTGTCCCTATGATGATAACTCCGGCAACGGCCGAGATAAGTGTTTCCTTCGGAACCTATGCAGACGGTAATCTCTGTTTCTTTGCGGACACCGCCGGATTATATAATATCACCGTTATTGCATCGGAAATCTGTGCTGACGATACATGTGTTGTCCCGATCAATGTTGCCTTTGATGAATATGTTTCGATCGGCTGTCCGAGCCTGCCGACATCGGCGACGCTTTGCACGCCGGATACGGTCTCGATCCTGGTGCCGATTTCACCGTCATCAGCTTCGATTAATATTAAACCGGCCGGAATTTATGATTTCCAGAGTCAGACACTGAAGTTCTTTGCGGATACCTCCGGTCACTATGAAGTCACTATAATAGCCGGCTCACCCTGCAGTGTCGATACCTGTGTGGTCGAGGCCGATGTGAACATTTATCATATTCCCGAGATTACCTGTCCCGGCGATATCGATACGCTGGTCTGCCTGTCCGAATTCTCCGAGATCTGTTTCCCGGTCCAAGTGGTCGGGGCCGAAGTGGAAGTCACGGTGATGCCTGAAGGCAATTACAGCGGCGGTATGGTCTGTATTCCGATAAGAGAGGCCGGTCTTCATACAACGACAATTATTGCCTCATCGCTCTGCGGCGCCGATACCTGCATTATGGATATCAACATTATTGCCAATGAAGCTCCTGTCCTGGCTGTTCCCGAAGACTTGATAATTCCATGGTGCGACGATGAAACCGATCCGCTCTGTATCGATGGTATTTTTGCAGAGGATAATGAGGGTGACACCCTGACAATTACTCAGCTCTGCGGTCCGGGTGAATTTACCCTGGCCGGAGAGGACAGCGGGGCGGTCTGTTTTAATCCTCCGAATATAGATTCAACCTATGAGTTCTGTTTCGAAGTGACCGACGGCTGTTCGGCCGATTCTCAGGCTTTTCTTGTCACGGTATTTCCGTCACCGTCCTGCTCGGTCTGTGTCGATGTCTCAATCGAGACCGACTCGAGCTATGTGGTCGGTTACACGGCACCTGTCAGGATTATGATCGAGACCAATGAACAGATCGGTGGATTCGACCTGCTGATCGGTTACGATATCTCGGCGCTGACATTCGGCTATGCTTTGCAAGGCGATGATATTTCAGGCTGGGAGTATTTCACTTATCGCATAATAGATAACAACAACTGCGGCGCCGGCTGTCCGTCGGGCCTGCTGAGACTGGTCGGTATTGCGGATGAGAATGATGGCGCAGGACATCCGCCTGTCGAAGAGTTGCAGCCCAGCGGAATCCTGGCGCGCCTGGGAATGAAAATAACCAATGATCAGAATCTTGGCGGTCAATTCCTGCCATTAAGCTTCTACTGGATTGATTGCGGAGACAACTCCTTTGCTGATCCCGATGGTACCGAGCTGTTTATCGACGCCAGAATATACAGCAGCGAAGACGAATTGATCTGGGATGAGTTCGACGATGCCAATTATCCCGAGGCATCGCGTCCGCTTGGTCTCGGTGCGGTCGACAGCTGTCTGGAGGGCGACAAAACAACTCCGGAAAGATGCGTATATTTCCATAACGGAGGAATACGCGCCAAGAGACCCGAAGATATCGACGACCGCGGCGATGTCAACCTGAATGGTGTCCCGTATGAAATTTCGGATGCGGTAGTATTTACCAACTACTTTATCTACGGTATCTCGGCTTTCCAGACCAATGTTGACGGTCAGACAGCCGCCACCGACATCAATGCCGATGGATTCACACTGACGGTGGCCGACCTTGTGTATCTGGTCCGGGTTATTGTCGGCGATGCCGAGGCGATACCGAAAATCTCCCCGAATATGCTCAATGTCGATCTGACAGCGAGCGTGAAAAATAATAATCTCTCGGTCACCGCCGGAAGCGACTGCGCTGTCGGTGCGGCTCTGCTGGTCTTTGAATATGACGGTATCAGGCCTCAAATGCCGGTTCTGGGCGAAATGGCCCGGGGTATGGATATGGCCTATAATATCACCGATCGTGAGATCCGGGTCTTAATATACAGTTATGAACACGGCCGGGCTATCGATGCCGGTGAAGGCGAATTGCTGAATATCGATTATACCGGCAACGGACATATCAGTCTGGTCGAGACGTCATTGGCCAGTTATCATGGCGATGTCATCCGGACCAATCTGACAACCAGCCTGCTCCCGGAGGAATTCTCGGTCAGCCAGAACTACCCGAATCCATTTAATCCGGTCACCTCGGTCGATCTGTCGATCCCGGTCGCCTGTAAATGGGAGATGCACATTTATAATATCAACGGACAGTGTGTCAGACAGTTTGGCGGCGAGGCCAATCCGGGTGTTATGACTGTCACATGGGATGGTCTCAGTGATGACGGACAGATGGTCGCATCCGGGATATATTTCTACAAGGTGCAAGCCGGTGAGTTCACGGCTAAAAAGAAAATGACGTTGCTTAAATAAATTCGGCTATTGCAAATTGCATTTCCTTCAAAGGTGAGTCGGTCGATTTTCGGCCGGCTCTTCTTTTATTTATGATATTTTGTCCCTGATAATATCGAAAAGCCGCGATATAACTGCTCCAGCAGGACAGGACGGATCAATTGATGCGACATAGTCATGGGGGAGAGGGAAAGGATGGACCGGCTGTCGGTCAAAAAATCTTTACTGAGGCCATAGACTCCGCCGATAACAAAGTCAACCGATCCTTGTGACTTCTGCATGATATCGGATAAAAATCGAGCGAATTGCTCGGATCTGTATTTTTTTCCCTTATCAGAGAGGGCAATTCTGTAATTCGATTTAAGATATTTCTCTATCAGTTTTTCTTCCTGATCGGTCAGTTCGTTTTTGCTGAGATTTTTTGATTTTTTGATATCCGGGATATAGTCGATGCGAACGGACGCGTACTTTTTCAAGAGTTTCAAATAATGCGCCACGGCATCATCAACCCAGGCATTTTTGTTTGTCCCGAGAGTTATTATATTAATACGAAACATCAGCCTGCGACAGCTTTCAGATACAGCTTGCGGCTGCGGGGTCCGTCAAACTCACAGAAGTAAACGCCCTGCCATGTCCCCAAAAGAGGTTGACCACCGGTGATGATGATCTGCAGGGAAGGGCCGACCAGCGACGATTTTACGTGCGCATCGGAGTTCCCCTCACCGTGATGGTAGCCGTCATTTTGGGGGATCTCCTTATTGAGTTTATACAATATATCACGTTTGACGTCGGGATCGGCATTTTCGTTGATCGTTACGGCCCCGGTGGTGTGAGGTACAAAGAGGTATAGAATGCCCTCATCGACCCCTGATTTGGCCACAAAATTCTGAACCTCGCGGGTGATATCGATCAATTCTTCTCGCTGATGAGTCTTAACCTGTATTTGCTCAGCTTTCAAAAAGCGCCTCCACATATTCATCGGCATCGAACGGCTGAAGGTCCTCGATGCTTTCCCCGATACCGATAAAATCGACCGGAACCGAAAGCTCCTCGGCGATAGCCACCATGATACCGCCTTTGGCGGTGCCATCGAGTTTGGTGACAATCAGACCGTCGCAACCGACGGCACTGGCAAAGACCTTCACCTGCGAGACGGCATTCTGCCCGGTGGTTCCGTCGATAATCAATTTGGAAAATATATGCTCGGACGGGATGACCTTTTCGGTCACGCGCCTGATCTTTTTAAGTTCTTCCATCAGGTTGGCCTTGGTGTGCAGGCGCCCGGCGGTATCGATAATAAGAAAATCGACACCGCGTGTTTTGGCCGCGGTGGCCGCATCGAAGGCGACCGCCGCCGGATCGGCTCCGGTGTGCGCCTTGATAAAATCGACCCCGGATCGGTCGGCCCAGATACCGAGCTGTTCGACTGCGGCCGCGCGGAAAGTATCGCAGGCGGCGATCATGACACTCTTGCCGTTGGCTTTGAAATAGCGGGCCAGTTTGCCTACCGTTGTGGTCTTACCGGTACCGTTAACACCGGTAATAAGCCAGACCGCCGGTTTGAAGCCGTTTTCAATCAGGGATTTTTTTTTATTTTTCTCAAGGATTTCGGCCATTTCTTTTTTAAGAAGGCTGAAAACCTCTTCGGAATCGACCACCTTTTCGGCCCGAGCCTCTTCACGCAGATTTTCGATTATTTTATCGGTGGCCCCGACTCCAATGTCTGATTTAAGCAAAATCTCCTCGATTTCATCGAGCAGATCATCGTCTATTTTGCGGCCGGTTACTATCCGACCGATTTTTCCGAAGATATTGTCCCTGGTTTTCGACAGAGACTGTTTTAGTTTTTTTAATTTAGATATCATAGTTGGTTCTACGTGTCTATTCGCCGTCCGGGTTTTCAACCGGCTTGATATTCACCTGTGGTGTAATCCTGTTTATAATGGCCTCGGGAAGATCGTTTTTGACCTCCCTCATGCCGTCGCCGATGGTTGTATCGATAAGATCTTCACTGTCTTCGTCTTCGTTGAACCGGACCGATACCACTTTCGAGACGCCGGGATGTTCCATGGTGATGCCATATAGGATATCGGCCGCCTCCATGGTGATCTTATTGTGAGTGATGATAATAAACTGGGTCTGTTCTGAGAAGGTTTTAATGATCCGCAGGAAACGATGAATATTGGCATCGTCCAGCGGAGCATCGATTTCATCCAGAATACAGAACGGTGATGGTTTTGCGAGGTAGATGGCAAAGAGCAGTGAGATCGCTGTCAGGGCGCGCTCGCCCCCGGACATCTGGGCAATCGAAAGCAGTTTCTTACCTCGCGGGCGGGCGATGATCTCGATCGGTGATTCTAAAGGATCATCTTCGTTGACCATTCTGATATCGGCCTCGCCGCCGGTGAAGAGTTCTTCGAATACCTGCTTGAAATTATCACGGACCTTATCGAATGTCTCCAGGAACAGTTTCCTCGCAGTCTGGTT
>QNAH01000093.1 GCA_003641425.1 Candidatus Zixiibacteriota bacterium | reverse complement strand
GTTTTATGCCGCAAAAAAATGAGGGACAGACAAAAACCGCCATCTATCCAGGCACCTTTGATCCGATAACGAATGGTCACCTGTCGCTGATACAACGGGCGACCAATTTATTCGATCATATCGTCGTGGCGGTAGCCAAAAATGCCGGTAAAGACCCGTTTTTTTCACACGACGAGCGCTTTGAACTGGTACGGGCGAGTCTTGAAGAGCTGACACGGGTCAATCAGGTCGAGGTCATTCAATTCGATGGGCTGCTGGCCAACCTGGCCAAAAAACTAAAGGCCTGCGCCATCATTCGCGGATTGCGAGCCGTCTCCGATTTCGAGTTTGAATTCCAGATGGCCCTGATGAACCGCAAAATGGCACGTAATGTCGAAACCGTGTTTCTGATGCCGGCGTTGTCATGGGTATATCTGTCATCCACCATCGTCAAAGATGTCGCCGCCCATAACGGCGAGATACATACCCTGGTACCTCCGCCGGTAAAAGCGGCTCTTCTAAAAAAATACAAAATTTCCAGATAAGGAACGGCCACTCATGGATAATAATCCCGAACAGAACCGGAAAAATACCGAACAGCCCCAGATACCACTGGAAGAATTGATCAGAAACAGACGCCGGAAACTGGCCGATCTGAGAGAAAAAAATATAAATCCATATCCATATAAATTCGATCGGACCCACATGATCGGCGAGGCCCGCAATAATTATGCTGATCTCTCCTCCAAAGAGACAGTAATCAGGCTGGCCGGACGGATTATGCTCAAACGGAAAATGGGTAAAGCCATCTTCACCGACATCCATGACATGACCGGCAAGATCCAGGTCTATGTCAAGTTAGATAATGTCGGCAAAGAGATTTTTAAATTGTATGATAAGAAGATCGACCTGGGTGATATAATCGGCGTCGAAGGTGTCCTCTTTACCACCAAGACCGGCGAGATGACCGTGATGGTGGCCAAATTCGAGATACTGTGCAAATCACTCCACCCCCTGCCCGATAAACATTCCGGACTGGTCGATAAGGAACAGCGTTATCGCCGGCGTTATGTTGATCTTATTGTCAATCCCGAGGTGCGCGAGACATTCATACAGCGGGGGAAGATTATTCACTCCATCCGCGAATTCCTGAGAAACCGCGGTTTTCTCGAGGTCGAGACACCGATTTTACAACCGATCTACGGCGGCGCCGCCGCCAAACCTTTCAAGACACATCATAATGCCCTTGATTTGGAACTGTTCTTGCGTATCGCCGATGAACTCTATCTTAAAAGGCTGATTGTCGGCGGCTTCGACAAGGTCTGGGAATTCTGCAAAGACTTCCGCAACGAGGGTATGGACCGCCTGCACAACCCGGAATTCTCCATGGTCGAACTGTACTGGGCCTATGCCGACTATAAAGACATTATGGCGCTCTTTCAGGATATGATGCGCAAGGTCGTTTTCGATCTGCACGGTAAGTACAAAATCGAATACGAGGGCATGGAAATTGATTTCGAACCCGATTTCAAAGAAATCTCGATGGTCGATGCCGTCAAGATAGAAACCGGTATTGATTTTCTGCAACTCGATTTCGATGCGGCCGGGGAGAAAGCAAAAGAATTCGAGATTGATTCCGAGGAGTTGATCAACTGGGGTAAAGTGGTCGAGAAATTTTTCGAGGAAAAAGTCGAACCGAAACTGGTTCAGCCGACTTTCATCAAGGATTTCCCGCTGGATATATCGCCGCTGGCCAAGGTTCACCGCGAAAATCCCCGCCTGACCGAGCGGTTCGAATGTTATATCGGCGGACTGGAAACAGGCAACGCCTTTTCGGAACTAAACGATCCCGATGACCAGCGGGCGCGATTCGAATCGCAGGTGAAGGCGCGCGAAAAAGGGGATGAGGAAGCGCATCAACTCGACGAGGATTATGTCACCGCCCTGATGTATGGTATGCCGCCGACCGGCGGTCTCGGTTTCGGTATCGATAGGCTGATTATGATCCTGACCAACAGCCATTCGATCCGTGATGTCATCCTCTTTCCGCAAATGCGCCCGGAGAAGGATGAGTAATTTTTGAGGGATATTTATTACTTTATGAGTGTGCCGGGTCCTGATTGCCCCACAGCCAATGAAGACTGGAAGTACCTTTATGTTGTGACAGGTTTTGATTCCCCGATTTTATCCGGGAGTTGTGCCCCGACACTATAAGAAGAAAGAAAGCATTATCAATGTCGGGTCCCGACCTGGCACAAAAACAGAAAAAAACAAGAATGAAATATGAACGCTTTATCGCCGGACGGTATCTGCGCTCCGGCCGCTTTTTTACCTCGGTCTCCACATGGATCACCGCTCTTGGTGTCATGCTCGGCGTGGCCGTGGTCTGCTTTGTAATGTCGATGCATAATGGTTTCGAGACCGAACTCCGCACCCGTCTGCTCGGGACCACCTCGCATATTACGATATTCCCGCGAAATTCGCATTCAATCGAAGATTATCACAGTATCATCGAAAAAGTGGAATCAATCGACGATGTCGTGGCCGCTTCGCCGTTTATTTATTACAAGGCGGCAATATCATCCGAGAGCGCCGGCGATGGTATCGTCGTACGCGGCATTGATCCTGAGCTGGAACGGCAGACTGCCAATATAGCCAAAGATATAACGCGCGGTGAATATTCATTCGAAATTCCATCCTTCGACAGCACTGAAAATGCCTCCGGCATTGTCATGGGCGTTACTCTGGCCGACCGTCTCGGTGTCGGTGTCGGCGATCCCATTGTGCTGTACTCATTGAAAGGCGAGGATTTACGCAAAAACACGCGGCCCCGGGTGGCCAAGTTTTATGTTACCGGTATTTTCGAAACCGGTATGTATGAATTCGACTCTCAGCTCAGCTATATATCTTTACCGGCGGCGCAGTCTCTTTTCAGGATGCATGATGAAGTCACCGCCGTCCACCTGAAATTGACTGATATTTATCTTGCCGAGGAAATCGCGCCCGCCCTGACGGCGGTCCTGGGTTACCAGTACCAGATTGTTACCTGGAATGAACTGCATAGAAATCTTTTTACCTGGATCTCATTGGAAAAGAAAATGCTGTTTATCGGATTCATTTTAATCGTTCTCGTGGCCGCTTTTTCTATTATTTCCACCCTGGTCATGCTGGCCATGGAAAAACGAACCGAAATCGGGGTCCTTAAAACACTCGGCGCAACCGCCGCCTCGATCCGCCGCATTTTCATTTATAACGGATTGGTAATAGGCAGCATAGGTATTATTCTCGGTTGGTCCATTGCCCTGATTGCGGCCTGGATTCAGAACAAGTATGCCTTGATTTCTCTGCCTGGCGATCTTTATTTCATAAATTATCTGCCCATCAAAGTCAATCCGCTGGATTTCCTTATGGCCGGGATGGTTACGATAATAATCTGTTTTCTGGCCGCCTTTTATCCCGCCGTCAAAGCTTCCCGGCAATCCGTAATAGATGTACTGCGGCAATAAATCTGTCAAAGATCGCACGCAACCTAAATAAATTGACGATTTTGGCGAAAATAGTTATATAGTAATAGATTGACCAAGGGATTAGGGAGAGCATTTGAATTGGAAGCAGCCGGCAAAAATTTTCTCCTCGTAGCTCGGAATATCCACAGAAATTTTATAACATCCGAAGGTGTTCTCGAGGTGCTAAAAGGGGTGGATCTAAACGTGAATGAAGACGATATGCTTGCCGTCGTCGGTGAATCAGGCGTCGGGAAATCAACCTTGCTCCATATCCTCGGTGGTCTGGATCGCCCCAATGACGGAACGGTCGAGGTCAAAGGAGAAAAATTCGGTTCCAAGAGCGAAACCGAATTGGCTCGTTTTCGTAATCGCCATATCGGCTTTGTCTTCCAGCAGCAATATCTTCTCGAAGATTTTTCCGCACTCGAGAATGTTATGATGCCAGGCCTTATCGCTGAAAAGGGAAAAACCGAGGCCAGGGGAATTGCGGAACAACTCCTTTGCGATGTTGGTTTATCTGATAGATTAAATCACATGCCGAGGCAATTGTCCGGCGGTGAACAACAGCGAATTGCGGTGGCCAGGGCGCTGGCCAATGACCCGGGAATCGTTATCGCCGATGAACCATCCGGAAATCTCGATATCAAAACCGGCGAAAAACTGCACGATTTACTGGCCAAATTGAACCGGACACGCGGAATAACTTTTCTTATTGCCACGCATAACATCGATCTGGCCAAAAAGTGCCGCAGAATTGTAAAATTAGAAAACGGCCTTGTCAACGAGGTCGATCAAGGTTAGGATAGATTTATGTTGTGTCAGGATTGCAAAAAGAACGAAGCGACCGTGCATCTTACGCAGATTATCAACAATGAGAAAATTGTCCTTTCTCTGTGTAAAGATTGTGCCGCTAATAGAGGTTTTCATTCGCCCCTTGCCAATGTTCCTTTTCCTCTGAGCGATCTGATTTCCAGCCTGATAGGGCAGTCGCCCCAGAAAAAAACGGACATCCCGGATATTACCTGCTCCCGATGCGGACTTACTTTCGAACAGTTTACACATCAGGGTCGTTTCGGATGCGGCGAATGTTACAATGCCTTCCGGTCCCGCCTGGAACCGATTATGCGCAAGATTCACGGTTCCTCGCTCCATAAGGGTAAGGTCCCCGTTACCGGTGAGGGTGATCCGATACCGGTCAGGGAAGAGGAAAGACTTGAGGATGCGCTTAAGAAAGCCATTGAAAGTGAAGATTTCGAACGTGCCGCCGATCTACGGGATAAGTTGAAAGCGGTAAAAGAAGCCCATCTGATTTCGAAGGATGAAAATTGAGTAATATGTTTGAAGATATGGCCCGGAATCTGACCGGCTGGCTGTCCGGAAAGGGCGACGAAAATATGGTTGTGCTTTCATCGCGCGTACGTCTGGCTCGAAACCTGGCCGGATGCATTTACCCGTCTGCCGCCGATGCCGCTACCAGAGAAAAAGTTGTAGGATATTTCGAGTCGATGGCCGATCGTTCGGACCTTTTTGCCAGGGGAAAACTGCTTAGGGGAAACGATATGACCCCGCTCGACAGGGATTTTCTGGTGGAACGGCATCTGATGTCACCGGGCTTTATGAAGGATGACAACTCGCGGGCGCTCTTTATCAGCGACGATGAGCAGGTATCCATTATGATCAATGAAGAAGATCATCTGCGCATCCAGGCCATGTCGCCCGGACTTAATCCCGACAGCCCGCATGAGATAGCCGGCAAATTCGATAATGCCATCGGGAAACATCTTGAATTTGACTATGATTCCGATTTCGGATATCTGACCGCCTGCCCGACCAATGTCGGAACAGGACTTAGGGCCTCGGTTCTTATCCACCTGCCCGGCCTGGTGATCACTAAAGATATCGACCGGGTGATATCCAAAATAACAAAAATGGGCGTCGTCGTCCGGGGATTCTATGGCGAGGGAAGCGATGTCCTTGGCAACCTGTTTCAGGTGTCCAACCAGAATACGCTCGGCGTTTCCGAAAAGGAAACATTACAGCTCATCGCAAGCGTCACGCGTTCGATTATCGCCGAGGAAGATCACGCCCGCGAAAGACTTATGAGAGAAGCCTCGGAACAGATAATCGACAAAATTTGGCGCGCCTACGGGATACTGAAACATGCCCGGGTGCTTACTTCGGAAGAGGTTATGAATCTTCTTTCCGCCGTTAGGCTGGGGGTAGCCATGAAAGTAATAGATTGTGTCGACATCCCCAAGATAAATGAGATATTATTGCTGTCTCAGCCGGCACATTTGCAGAAATATTATAAAGAGGAAATGACACCCGATCGACGCGATTTTATACGGGCCGAAATGGTTAGGGAAAAAATAAAATAATCGGCACAAAAAAGCGAGAGAAGCGTTACAAATATAGATAACTATAGAAAGGTTTATTAATATGAACGAGATGTTTACGGAATTAGCCCGGAAGGCCATTGAGTTTGCCAGAGAAGAAGCCGCACGGCTTCGGCACGACTATATCGGGACCGAGCATCTCCTGCTGGGATTGATCAGGCTTGGTGAAGGCCGGGCGATTGAAATTATCAACAATCTGGGGCTCGAAGCCCCGGATCTCAAGGCCTCTATCGAGGAAGTCGTTCAGCCGGCCGGCGGGACCATGACCATGGGGCAATTGCCCTTGACCGCACGGGCCAAAAAGACACTGGAAGTCTCCGGGCAGGAAGCACGGGCGCTTAAATCCAAGGATATCGACACCGAACATATTCTTTTGGCGCTTCTTAAGGATGAGGAAGGGGTTGCGGCCCAGGTCCTTTCGATGTACGAAATCGACTATAAGGAAGTATACGAAGAACTTAAAAACGTCCAGACCGGGAAGCCGTCATCCTTTAAACGCAAACGCAAAAAATCCAAAACACCCGCTCTTGATCACTACGGACGCGATCTGACCGAACTGGCCCGCCGCGGACGGCTCGATCCGATCATCGGCCGAACCGATGAAATCGAGCGCGTCAGCCAGATCCTCTCCCGGCGCAAAAAGAACAATCCGGTCCTTATCGGCGAACCGGGCGTCGGCAAAACCGCTATCGCCGAAGGTCTGGCCCAGCGCATTGTCGAGGGCAAAGTTCCGCAGACACTTGATAACAAAAGACTGGTTACACTTGATATGGCCTCGCTGGTCGCCGGTACCAAATACCGCGGTCAATTCGAAGAACGTCTCAAAGCAGTCATGACCGAGATCATCAATTCCAAAGATGTCATCATCTTTATCGACGAATTGCACACTATCGTCGGTGCCGGTGGTGCCGAGGGCTCGCTCGATGCCAGCAATATTTTCAAACCGGCTCTTTCGCGTGGTGAACTGCAGTGCATCGGCGCCACGACATTGAACGAATATAGAAAATATATCGAAAAAGACGGCGCGCTCGATCGGCGTTTCCAGACCATCATGGTCGAACAGCCGACCGTTGAAAATACGATCAAGATTTTGCAGGGTCTCAAACCCAAATACGAAGAACATCACCGGTTGTCCATTTCGGAAGAAGCTATCGAGGCCGCCGTCAAACTGTCCAATCGCTATATCAGCGGACGGTTCCAGCCGGATAAGGCTATTGATGTCATCGACGAGGCCGGAAGTCGGGCGCATCTGGCGACCTATGCCAAACCGGAAGAGTTCAACGAGATCGAAAACGAGATTGCCAGACTGCAGGAAGAAAAGGAAAAGGCGGTCAAAAACCAGGCCTTTGAGACTGCCGCCCAGCTTCGCGACGAACTGAAGTTCAAGAAGGAAAAACTTCAGGAGATGAAAAGGCAGTGGAACGAAAAACGCGAACAGCAGAAAATTGTCCTGCAGGAAGATGACATCTCACAGGTCGTCGCCCAGATGACCGGTATTCCGCTTTTCCGTCTCGAGGAAAAAGAATCCAAGCGGCTTCTCCGCATGGAGGAAGAACTGGAGAAACGCATTATCGGTCAGCATGAAGCGATCAATACCGTCACCCGCGCCATCAGGCGCGCCAGGGCCGGACTGGGCGATCCCAGGCGCCCCATCGGATCGTTTATCTTCCTCGGCCCGACCGGTGTCGGTAAAACCGAACTGGCCCGGGTACTGGCCGAGTTCTTGTTTGAAGATGCCGAGTCGCTGATCCGTATCGACATGTCCGAATACATGGAAAAATTCGCTGTCTCACGATTGATCGGCGCTCCTCCAGGATATGTCGGTTACGAAGAGGGTGGTCAGTTGACCGAGAAGGTCCGCCGCCGACCGTACTCCGTGGTCCTGCTCGATGAAATCGAAAAGGCCCATCCCGATGTTTTCAATATTCTTCTTCAGCTTATGGATGACGGTTCTCTGACAGATTCTTTCGGCCGAAAAGTCGATTTCCGCAACACGGTCGTAATTATGACCTCGAACATCGGCACCCGCAGGATTAAAGACGGCAAAACGGTCGGATTCGGCGGCGAACAGGAAGACAGTTCCTATGACTCGATGAAGAAAAAGGTGACCGAAGAGCTGAAAAAGATGTTTAATCCGGAATTGCTCAACCGCATCGACGAAACCGTTATTTTCCGCTCGCTGAGTATTGAGCATATCAAGGAGATCGTTGGTATTCTCGCCGCCGATGTCGCTAAGCGTCTGGCGGAAAAGGGAATAAGCTTCACTCTTTCCGATGAGGCGGTCGATTTCTTGTCTCATAAGGGCTATGAACCGATGCTGGGAGCCAGACCCCTCAGGAGAGCTATCCAGAAATATCTGGAAGATCCTCTCGCCGAGGAGCTCCTGCGCGGTCAGTATGCGGGCGACTGCAACCTGTATATCGGGGCCAATGACGAGAAACTGCTGTTTACATTCAACGATAAGCCGGCGGAAGAAGAGAGGCCCCAGCAGGTGCCCAATTAAAATAAGCTTGCTTTTTTGAAAATAATTATTATAATAAACGGCCCGGTGAAAGCCGGGCCGTAATTTTGAAAATAATGTTTTGAGATAAGAGGTAGTCAAATGGCTCACAAAAAAGGTGTCGGTTCCTCCCGCAACGGCCGCGACAGTAACGGCCAGCGACGCGGCGTCAAGGCCTTTTCCGGCGAAGCCGTTACCGCCGGGACCATTATCGTCCGCCAGTGCGGGACCAAGTTCCACCCCGGCCTTAATGTCGGCCGCGGCAAGGACGATACGCTTTACGCGAAAATTACCGGCGTGATTCAGTTCCACCAGAAAGGCCGCGACAAGAAATTCGTTTCAGTCTATGAATAAGCATTCAGCTTGTCGAAAAAATCCGCCCGCATTGATTCAGTGCGGGCTTTTTTTGTACTTTCTCTTAATCATTCGCATCTCTTCATGCCATTCCCGCTTTTCGTAATCTCACATTATCTGTCATTCTTGCGCAGGCGGGAATTATTCCAGATCGAATTTTTTTTGTAGGGACAGCACATTGTGCTGTCCTCCATAAAGGCAAAATTGTT
>QNAH01000092.1 GCA_003641425.1 Candidatus Zixiibacteriota bacterium | reverse complement strand
GTTGTCCCTTGCGCATTTTTCCCTCGTCCTCCGAGGGTGTGAGCTTATCCAGATAGAAGCGCGGTTTTTTGGCAAATTCGGGCATACAGTTTTCGCAACAAAAATAAACCCGCCGCCCCTTGTAATCCGCATACACCGTCGTGTCAATAAGCTCGCCGGACACCGGGCAAGTCGTTTGGATATTCTCAAAAAGAATTCCTCTGCCGGCGGCTTCAGAAAAATACTTGTCCGGATTGGCCTTTAAATTATCCGAACACATCGGGCAACAGTGATATACCCGTTGACCCTGAATATCTGTGTAAACGGATGAATTGATCGGCCCGCCCATGACCGGACAATGTGTTTGATTACGGTATTCGGTCATTGCCTTTTTGCTTGTATCGGCCGGCTCATCGGCCGCATAGACGGTGACCGATAAAAGCACGACGAATAAAAAAACCGTAAAAGATTTCAATCTGTGCATATTTGACCTCCAAATAAAGTTATATTTCATGATTCTCTATATCTTTACCAATTAACATTTCAAGTTCGGCCCGTGATTCGGCATATCCGACCAGCGCCCGTTCCATTTCGAGATGGAAATCGAGAAGCTGTCGCTGGGCATCGATCACATTAAGAAAATCCAGATCGCCGGTTTGATAAGCTTTCAGCGTGCTGTTGAGTGATTGCTCTGATTTGGCGATCAACCCCCCCTGATACAACTCTACCCTGCGCTCGGCATCGCGCAGCTCATACATCTTCTGTTCGATTATAGCCTCGAGCTGTAAACTCATTGACGATCCCAGATGTTCCGCTTCGATCAACCTGGCCCTGGCCTCGTTAGTGCGCGACTTGTTCTTGCCGAACCAGATTGGAAGACTGATTCCGAAATTGATTACCCACGGGTTTTTGCCGCTGTCCTCCATATCCCGATTAATTGCTTCACCGGTAGCGATATAGTCAAGGCCGATATTAAAAATGGGCAAATTCGATTTCCTGGTATGTGTAAGAGCCGCCCTCTCTTTTTCAACCAAATGATTTATTGCTAATAAATCCGGATTAAAATCATTGGCGGTCTTCTTTATTATGGCGGCATCGATTTCCACTAATTTGAATTCTATCGAATCAGGAACAGGGATATCGATCGAATCAGGCAGAAAAATAAGTGAGCGCAAATATTCCTTCTGCGGAATAATACCGTCATCGAGCGTCTGCAATCGGTTTTCGAGTTTGGCCAGTTCGATCTGGGTTTTGATTACATCGACCTGTGATGCCAATCCCGTGCTGTATCTGTTTCGCGCCACCGCCTCCCAATGTTCGAGAAGGCTAATATTATCGCGCATAATCTCAATTTCACGGCCAAGCAAATATAAATCGTAGTAAGCCTTTTTTATTTTATAGTACAGGCTGAATTTTGATGATCGGTATTTTTGATAAGCCGTCTCGGCGGCCTTAAAAGCCGCGTTTTTGCCGCTTTTGATCGTGCCGGGCCACGGCAGACGCTGCCTGATACTGAAACGGTGTTCCTGCGGACCCACCCGGGTTTCGACATTTTCCCCAAAATATCCGTAGGACAATATCGGATCGGAAAAAGATATTTGCGGCACCTTCTCCAGACTCGCCTTCCAGCTATAAAAGGCGGCTTTTAATCCGGGACTGTTGAGGGCGGCATATTCGAGATAATCATCGAGCGAATTGCCCCGCAGACTCCGGGAACCCGATTCAAATTTACTCTCGATTGTGCGCGCTTCGGCCATGGCATCATCCAATGCTGACGCAGCCGGATATACAGCCGGAATTGCGGCTAGTAAAACGGTCATGCCAATCAGGGAATATATATTTCGTCCTTTTATCATTTTCATAAGCCTTTTAAATCTTGATATTTACAATAACAATCCCCGTGCCGAAATTTGGGACACCTCGCAAGTGATAGAAATACATGGTGTTAGGCGGTGTTATGGGTCGAATTAGTTAAATATCGTACGAGAATATTATCGAATTGTGTAGAATATTCTTCAAAATTGGAGAACAAAAGTCCGATATTTATGTTTAACATATCAAAGATAATGGATTAAATGGATTATACATATCCATTAATTACCGGGCAAGCAGTTGACTGAGTGACCGTTAATTCTTTGCAACGACAGTCATAACAATTATCAGACCGTCCGGCATGCTTTTTTATAACCTGAATGATGGCTAAGGAAAATTATGGCACTTGAGAAAAAACATAAAATATCAATTCTTGCCGGAAGTATCGCCCTGACACTGGCCATTCATTATGGCTTTGTGCTGGAACCGATATTCGGTCATACCGGATGGGTTCATGCCATTCACGGGCGTTTCTGCTATATACCAATCGCTGTTGCGGCGGTCTGGTTCGGGTTGCGGGGAAGTCTGACCGTCGCCACGGTTATTTCCGTCATGGTTCTTCCCTACATTTTCTCAGCAAACAGGCATAGCGCCGGTTTGTCCGGAGAAATAGTCGAAATTATATTTTATTATGCCATCGCCATTTTAACCGGCGCCCTAATCGACCGGGAACTGCTTATTCGCAAAAAACAGGAACAAACACAACTTCAGCTTGAGCGCACCCACAAATTGTCGATGGTCGGTCAGCTTGCCGCCGGAGTGGCTCATGAAATAAAAAACCCTCTGGCATCCATCAAAGGTGCGGTCGAAATCCTTGTCGATAAATCCACCCCGGCGGAGGATAAAACCGAATTTAAAGACATCGCGGTCAAAGAAATCAAGCGAGTGGACAGCACTATCGGGGAATTTCTCGACTTTGCCCGCCCCAAAGAACTGAAATTCGAGAAGGTCGACATGGGTTCTCTGGTTAATGCGGCCGCCCGTCAACTCGAGACACAACTGGAAAAATCAAATATCCGCATTAAAACCGATCTGGAAGATAAAATCTATATAAGCGGTGATTATGAAAAAATACATCAGGTTTTATTGAATCTGATATTGAATGCCGCCGATGCCTCAAACCATGGTGGATCGATCGAAATAAATCTTAAACGCATGGGCGATAAATCAATCTGTCTTGGCGTTCGCGACAACGGCTCAGGAATAGAAGACGCCGAATTGCAGAAGGTCTTTGATCCCTTTTATACCACCAAATCGAGCGGGACAGGACTTGGTTTGGCAGTGGTCAAATCGATTATCGAAAAACACAATGGTTCGATCGAAATAAAAAGCCGGCTCGGTGAAGGCACCGAGCTCAATATAAATCTGCCGGTATTCGGGGAATAAACATGAACAGGAAAATACTTCTGGCCGATGATGATGCCGCATTGAGGCGGGTCATACAATTCAAACTAAAGCAAAAGGGCTATGATGTCACGGCTGTCGAAAATGGCCGGGATGCGCTTGTTAAGATCAAAAACGGGGCTTATGATCTTCTCCTGTCCGATATGAAAATGCCCGGTATGAATGGTATTGAGCTTCTCGCGGGAGCCAAAAATATCGCCCCGGATCTCGAGGTGATTCTTATCACCGCCTTCGCCGAGATATCGCAGGCGGTCAAGGCGGTTAAACTCGGTGCCTTTGATTATATCACAAAGCCGTTCGATGACGACCAGCTTTTCTCGTCGGTCGAAAAAGCGCTTAAGTTTAAAAATCTTGAAGATGAAAACAGGCTTCTAAGAGAACAACTCAAAAGCCGTAACTTTCTCAGCAATATCGTCGGCGTCTCCCGTCCGTTCAAAGAACTCATGAATCTGGTCGATAAAATCGCACCAACGGAGGCCACCGTTCTGCTTTCGGGTGAATCGGGTACCGGTAAAGAGGTCGTCGCTAAAGCGATTCACTACAAAAGCCCTCGGACAGAAAGAGAATTTGTGGCCGTTAATTGTGCCGCTATTCCCCGCGATCTGATTGAATCGGAGCTTTTTGGCCATGTCAAAGGAGCCTTTACCGGAGCGATCAAAGACAAAAAAGGTAAATTCGAACTGGCCGATGGCGGCACGATTCTTCTCGATGAGATCAGTGAACTGAATATTGAACTGCAAGCCAAACTGCTCAGGGTGGTCCAGGAGCGGGTGGTCGAACCGGTCGGATCCGAAAACCGGCTGGAAATCGATGTCAGATTGATTGCCGCAGCAAATATCGATCTCAAAGATGCCGTAAGTCAGGGTAAATTCCGCGAGGATCTATATTACCGTCTTAATGTTATTCCCATACATGTCCCCTCTTTGAAGGAACGTCCCGAAGATATACCGGTCCTGGCCGGGGAATTCCTGCGTCGCTTTGTGCCGGGGAAAAATGTAGCGATATCCAACGATCTGATGAAAGCGCTTTCAGACTATAATTGGCCCGGTAATATCCGCGAACTGGAGAACCTGATGGAAAGAATGGCCATATTACGGAAATCGGATATTCTTGCAGTTAATGATCTACCGGCCGATTTTAATTCGGCTATTTCCCGAGAAAACAAAAATTCCGTCTTCTCCGGAAAGGATTTAACCTACCATGAAGCCGAGAAAAAACTGATTATCGATGCTCTCGATAAATGCGCCTGGAACAAATCAAAGGCGGCAAAACAATTGAATATCGCCCGCCATGTTTTGATATACCGCATGAAAAAATACGACCTGTTTTAGGCAAGGCAACAACTTAATATCAAGTAATAGTTTAATTAATTATCATAAGTAAATTAATAATAATCGCATATAACACTATATATTTCGAGTGCTCTCCATTGAAATGATATTCCAAAACAATATTTTTTACAATTGTTTATCATAATAACTCATGCCTTGCAGGTTTGCCAAAAAAAGTCTTTTTTTAAAGCCAAAAAAGTATAAATTGCGTGAACTATGGTAAAAAATGAAAAGAAAGCAAAAAAGGAAAAGATCAAAAGAGTCAAACCCCAGGTTCTGAAAGGGTTTCGCGATTATCCTCCCGAGGAAGAAATCGCCCGCCTGGAACTCCTTAAAAAGACGCGCGAAGTATATGAGCGCTACGGCTATCTGCCTCTGCAAACAGCCTCACTTGAATTTGCCGAAACACTGCTCGGACCTCATTACACCGATGACAATCTTAAAGAGCTATTTGGTTTTCCGGGACCCGATGAAGTCGACATGGCTCTCCGCTATGAATTCACGGTTTCGCTGGCCCGATATGTGGCCGGAAATCCGCATCTACCCCTGCCTTTTCGGCGTTATCAAATGGGTAATGTCTGGAGAGTCGATAAACCGGGACCGGGACGTTTTCGGGAATTCATGCAGTGCGATTTCGACATTGTCGGAGCCGCTTCGATGCTGGCTGATGCCGAGATCATTGCGGTCATGGTCGAGACGTTGGAACATCTGGGCATTAGAAATTTTGTTGTCAGGTATTCCAACCGCAAATTGATAAACGGCCTGACCTCGTTTGCCGGAATTCCTGAGGAAAAGGCGACCGATGTTTTCCGGGTTATCGATAAGCTGGAAAAACAAGGCAAGGACGCGGTTATACTTGAACTTGGCCCGGGCCGGATCGACAAATCCGGCGATAAAATCCCGGGACTTCATCTGACCGGCAAACAAATAGATCTCTTGACCACGTTTCTGGATCTGGCTCTCAAAGAAGGTAACGATACCCTTGCCGATGTGGAAGATCTGCTGGGTGAGATCGATGTTTCGATGGAGGGGATAAAAGAACTGAGAGAAATCGGCGGCTATCTGAAAGAGATGAGGACCCCCGAAAATAAAGCCAAAATCGATATCACTATAGTCCGCGGTCTCGGTTACTATACCGGGCCGGTCTATGAGACCACTTTGATCGATCTGCCCGATTACGGCTCCATCTTCTCCGGAGGACGTTACGACAATCTGGTCAGTCGATTCTCCAGCCAGAGGATCCCCGCTACCGGTTCATCGTTCGGTGTCGATCGCATGCTGGCGGCGCTGATTGCTCTCAAGGCGATCGAGACCCGTAAATCGACGGCCGATGTCATTGTCACAACCATGGATAAAACCCGCATAAGTGACTACATTGATATTATCTCGGAAATCCGTAAAGCCGGTATAAAAGCCGAGTTGTTCATGGGCGAAACCAGGAATATCAATAAACAGCTGAAATACGCCGATAAAATCGAAATCCCTCTGGCGGTGATTGTCGGTTCCGATGAATTCGAATCCGGAACCATCACCGTCAAAGATCTGCGTGCCGGTCGCGAAAAATCGAAAGAAGTCTCGGATCGAGAAGAATGGCTCAAGGCAGACCAGATTCAGGCCACAATAAAGCGCGAAGAGCTTCTCCCCCATTTGAATAAACTGCTTAAAAAGGAATAATCCGTATGCGGTTCAGATTTATTCTTTTGACGATTCTGCTGGCGTTAATTTGCGCCAACGGATGGGCCCTGGAGAAAAGCACCGATGTAAATCAAATCCGATCTGATGGTTCAAAAAGACTGTACCTGTTCCATATCAATGATGTACAGATAGGTTCCCTTGAGTCACATTTCGACGGCGGTTCCGATTTCGCAAATACCGATGCCTACCGCTTCTCCGAAAACCTCGAACTCGATTTCAAACCGATTGGACAGGATTATAGCCTGACAGTCGAAAACAAGCATTATATCGATGAGAACGGCTTTTATGTTGGTGATGATATGGATATCTCCCTCGGCCCGCGGTCGCAGAAATTGTACCTTAAGAAAACACCGGACAGCCTTACGGGATACTATGTGACAAATGATCAGCGTCAGGATGTTGCCCGGTCCCTGCCCGGCAAAATTTTCGCGGCGGATAATAACATGATCGACCAGTTCGAGTTGTTTTTGGCCTTTCATGATATCAAGATCGGTGACACAATCAATGATACGATTTTTGTACCTCAGGTACTATTGAAAACCCCGGTCTCGATCGTGATAGAGGGTTTTGATTTCATTAAGTATGGCAAACTGTATGATTCTGCTTATGTCTGCCATTTTTATCAACCGACCGAACAGATCGCATATTTTACAAAGGATAAAAAGCTGATTCGCCTGGAAGTACCCTCGCAAAAGCTGAACATTATATTATCCGAAAGCGCCCTGGAAAAAATGGCTCCAAAGAAGCAGGCGGTTGGATTTGGTGATTTTATAAAAAGGATTCCGATATACCTGATCTACCTTATTCTTGGAATCATTATCACCTCCGCCTTTATATGGCGGTACCATAAAAAGCCTGAAATATACGTTGCTTTTGTGATGGGCGGTCTGGTCTTCATGCTCATGGGAATCACGCAAATACCTCTTCAGAAATGGTACAGCCTTAAATATATGCTGCCCGGTATTGAGGCCGGGGGATCGCTTTATTTATATGCTGTTATACCGACCCTGATATCCGGTGTAGTGCAGGAAATCCTGAAACTCATTCCGATTACAATTTTATATTTCTTCCGCAGACCGAAACAAAATCTGTCGATTGTAATTGGCATCTTTTGCGGTTTCGGATTCGGTCTTTACGAGGCCGGCTGGATAACCGGAGCGCCGTATCAGGCCGGGACCATGGCCATTTTTTCATGGGCTGTCCTGGAACGAATTTTCACCATGATTTTTCACATGACTACCGGCGCCGCTATGGGTTACGGAATAAATCGCGGTGTCAAACACCTTTCTGTTATATGGGTGATAATGGTATTGGTCCATTCATTCATGAATTACATGATTATTTTCGTGCAAAAGTCCGTAATCGACATCGCTCTCTTTGAATTGCTGGTTGTCGGTATCGATCTGGTATTATTGCTGGGTGTGTACCTGACGGTTAAAAGTGCACGCAGGTGAGAAAAATGAGTGCCGAATTTGGATTTGACAAGACTGAGTGACCGTGTTATTTTCATGATGTATTTTGTAAAGCTGATTATCGTAGAAAAAAGTCTGCGGAAACTGCCGGTTTGCTTGAAAATCAAAGATTCAGCAATCGAATGACCGGCAAATTGTGAGGTTAAAAATGTCTGAAATAAAATTGTCGAAACGAGGCTTGGCACTACCAGCCTCACCGATTAGAAAATTGATCCCCTTTGCCGAACAGGCCAAGAAAAAAGGCACCCATGTGTATCATCTGAATATCGGACAGCCCGATATCGAAACACCTCAGGAATTCTGGAACTCCATAAAAAACTACTCCAATAAAGTGCTGGCCTACGGAAATTCTCAGGGATTGGCCGAATATCTTGGCAAATTGACCGGATACTATAAACGGTGCGGACTGGATATCAAAGAAGATGAAATAATTGTTACCACCGGCGGGTCGGAGGCGATTATATTTGCCATGACTGCTATCTGTGATCCGGGTGATGAAATAATTATATTTGAGCCGTTTTATACCAACTACAACGGCTTTGCTGTCCAGGCGGGGATCAAGGTTGTCCCGATCACCACTCATGCCGAAAACGGTTTCCACCTCCCCCCGGATGAGGAAATAGAGAAGGCAATTACCGGCAAAACCAGGGGCATAATGTATTGCAATCCCAATAACCCGACCGGTACGATTTTTACTGCCGAAGAGATAAATCGGCTTAAAAATATAGTCCTGAGACATGACCTTTTTCTTCTCGCCGATGAAGTCTACCGCGAATATATCTATGAAGGCGAATACGTCAGCATTATGTCGCTGGACGGTATCAGCGACCGGGCCATCATGCTTGATTCCATAAGCAAGCGTTTCTCGGCATGCGGCGCCCGGGTCGGTAATCTGGTGACAAAAAACCGCAATGTCTATACGGCCGCCCTGCATATGGGACAGGCACGGCTCTGCTCTCCCACTCTCGAGCAGGTCGGCGCCGCCGCGGCCTATGACCTGGGCGACGAGTATTTCGCCAAAATGATCGATGAGTATCGACGCCGGCGGGATGTCGTATATGAGGGATTGATGAAAATAGAGGGGACGGTATGTGTCAATCCGGGCGGAGCCTTCTATGTGATGGCTAAGCTGCCCATCGACGATGCCGAAGAGTTTGCGGCCTTTCTCCTGACCGATTTTGAATACAATGGCAAGACGGT
>QNAH01000091.1 GCA_003641425.1 Candidatus Zixiibacteriota bacterium | reverse complement strand
TATGAACAAAGTGCTCAAGCGCAAACTGCGCAGTGCGGCGGCAAAACTAAGAGCGATGCATGAAGGTGGCAAATCGGTGAAAGAACTTCGGGCCGAAAAAGAAGCGGTGATGTCCGATGTATATAAAATTTTGGTGATGAACCTGGGCGAGCCGCCAACCGAATTCGAGTGGCGGATCGAGATCAAAGATACCACTGATACCGATGTCGATGATGGAGAAAACGAAGAAGATGATGCAGACGACAATGATGACAACGGCGATGAGGACGATGATAACGATAAACATGACAAGATCATCCTGGCCGGGCAGTACACCCCGCAGAGTTTCTTCAAAGAGGTGGTTGGAGTGGACCTGAGTCAGTATGTAAATATATTCAACAACCCGACTCAAGAGTACAACAATCATTTCCTGGCGGTGCGGACGCGGAATATGTATGACAGCGACGATCTTGAGTATGTCTCGGTCGAGATCGATAAACTCAAGGAGATCGCGGTAAAGTCGATTCTGAACGATGATCCGGTCGTGTTCTCATGTGATGTCGGCCATGACCAGTACGGCAAAGATGGTATTATGGCGGTTAATGTTTATGACTACGAATCGATATTCAATACCGATCTGAGTATGTCCAAGGCAGATATGTGCAATTATTTCGAGAGCACCTCCAATCACATGATGCTCATCACCGGGGTCGATATAAAGGACGACAAACCGGTCAAGTGGCTGGTCGAAAACAGCTGGGGGACCGACCGCGGCAGCAAGGGTTACTGGACGATGTACAACGACTGGTTTGATGCTTATGTTTACAGTATAATTGTCAAAAAAGAATATGTGCCCGATGAAATATTGAAGCTGTATGACAAGGAACCGATTATCCTTCCGGTCTGGGATCCCAACACGGCGATGCTGAGAAGATAGTGTTGAATTTAAGGGCGTAAGGGGGTCGGGTCACAATTGCCTTTGATGATCAGGATCTGAAACAACATTGAATATTTGCGCGGGAAGAAGGTTGTTCTGTTCCCCTATTTATGATCGAAATGTCGAAAACAATTTAAGGTTTGGATAATTATAGCTTGAAATCGTAGATAATTTGCCTTATTTTAATAAAGAGTATTGATTTGTCATAGATCGACCGGGAGGATAGCCGATGAGTAAGAAAATATTGATTATCGAAGATGAAGAAGATGTTAGAACCTATCTGGTGACATTGCTCCAAAAGGAAGGATATGAAACTGTTACCGCATCGGATGGGGTTCAGGGTCTGGAAGTCGCCAAACGTGAAGTGCCGGATCTGATCACCCTCGACCTTCAGATGCCGAAAGATACCGGAACCGATTTTTACCGCAAAATGCATCGCGATGATAGACTGGGACAAATACCGATAATCGTTATCAGCGGCATTCCCGGCCGTCATCTGGCAGTCAAAAAGCCGATTGCCGTATTCGAAAAGCCGATTGATAAAGACAGACTGGTCGAGGTCATAAAAGAGGCTATTGGATAGGCATCGACAACGTCATCATTGCAAGATAGTTATTATCTTACCCTGCCGCACGGACTTACCAGAGAACCAGGCTTTTTAAATATTGGGTAATTTTTACCCATTCGTGTCATTGACAGCTTGCCATCTTCGGCATATTAATATACATTAATAAAGAGCGTCTTAAGATTTTTTAAACGATAAGGAGCTCTTTAGTCCGGGTGATATTACGCCTGCTATTTTGATATTAAGCGTGGCCGGCGAGTTTTTTAAAAAATCACCAGGTACCATCCGGAGCGACTGAGTGAAAGAATGAAGCATTCTGAAAATTCAAATCGGGATCTGAAAGACGCGGCCCGTGCCCGCGATTTGATATCGCTGTCCCGCCGGATACTCAGCCTGGCTCATAAGGGCCTTGCCCGAAATGAATATCTTAAAAAAATATCCAGTCTCTTAATTTCGTTCTGTGACTGTGATCATATCGAACTGCGTGTTCTGGAGAACAGAATTCTCTACTGCTGTGGTGTCGATATGAAAGACCCGGGTTCTTTTTATATAGAAAGGCGAGAATATCGCAAGGCCGCCAGCGGTTCCCCGATTCCATGTTTTGGTGTCGATACCGATCTTGAAGGAATCTGCGAAGAAGTGATTTCGGGCAAGTACAGCGGGAGGTCCCCATATTTTTCGTCGACCGGGAGTTTCAGGATTGGTGATACCAGTGAGTCTTTTGATATCGGTGGTGAAAGACGGACGGTTGCGATCGAGAATCACTATAGGTCCCTGGCCATTATTCCATTTGCCATCGAAGGTCATTATCAGGGTTTAATAATTCTGAAAGCAGTCGCGACCGATCATTTCAGCGGCGAAAAAATGGAATTGTACGAGGAAATCGCCCAGATACTGGGGATTTCGTTTACTTATCGCCATGCCCAGGTCGCCCTGCGCGAACGTGTCAAGGAGTTGACATGTCTTTACGGTATTGCGAAGGTCGCGGCGCGGCCGGGGATATCGATGGAGTCTATATTGCAAAATGCCGTTAATCTTTTACCGCCCGGCTGGCTCTACCCTGAATTCGCCTCGGCGAGAATCACTCTGGATGACGGTGTTTATGTCACCGATGGTTTTGATCAGGGTATTCAAAGACAATCAGCCGATATATTTGCGGACGGGCTGAAACGGGGAGTGGTTGAGATCGTGTACCGGAGAAAGATGCCCGATCTCGATGAGGGTCCCTTCTTAAAGGAAGAACGGGAATTGATCAATGCCATTGCCAATGAAATCGCCCTGATAATCGAAAGGAAGGAAGCCGAGGAAGAAAAATCCCGGCTCCGCGAGCAGCTTCGCCATGCCGACCGTCTGGCTACTATCGGGCAACTTGCCGCCGGTGTGGCACATGAGCTTAACGAACCGCTGGGAAGTATTCTGGGATTTTCGCAACTGGCGCTTAAGTCCGATAAGATTCCTGCCCAGACCGTCCAGGATATCGAAAAGATAGAAAATGCCTCGTTGTATGCGCGCGAGATAGTGCGGAAGCTGATGATTTTTGCCCGTCAGGCGCCCCCGCGAAAGGAGAATGTGAATCTCAGCAATGTCGTTGAAGAGGGACTCTATTTTCTTGCCTCCCGATGCCAGAAGGCCGGAATAGAACTGATAAGAAAGCTTGATCCCAACCTGCCGGATATAGTCGCCGATCGCTCCCAGATGTATCAGGTATTGGTAAACCTGGTGGTCAACGCCATCCAGGCCACCCCGGATGGTGGTGAAGTCTCCATAACCACCAGGCAGGGTGACGATTATGTGGCGCTTATTGTCGAGGACAACGGTTTCGGTATCGAAGAGAATGTTCTCAAAAAGATATTCATGCCTTTTTTCACCACCAAGGATGTCGATGAGGGGACCGGGCTCGGTCTGTCGGTAGTGCATGGAATCGTTACCGCCCATGAGGGTTTTGTGCTGGTGCACAGTGAAGTCGGCCATGGTTCGAAATTCGAGGTCCGTCTGCCAATACATACCGGCGGCAAATCAAAGTTAAGTCAGGAGAATCAAAATGCCTAAGAGCAAGGCGTCCATACTGGTTGTGGATGACGCCATCGATACACTGGAAATACTGCAGCGGAACCTGTCATCGCAGGGGTATCATGTTTTTACGGCCGGGGGAGTCGCCGAGGCCATCCAGTTTTTAAGCGGGACCGCGGTCGATCTTGTTATCACCGATTTAAAAATGCCGAAAGTGAGTGGACTCGATCTGGTAAGGCATGTTCATGAGAATATGCATGATACCGAGGTGATGATGATCACTGGCTACGCCACTGTGGAGAGCGCTGTCAAAGCGATTAAAATCGGGGCCGAAGAATATCTGTCGAAACCGTTCACCGATGACGAGCTTTTCGCGGCCGTAAAAAAAATATTGATGAAGCAGAAATCACGCCGGGCGGCCGAGAAGGCGGAGACGGAAAAAATGCCGTCACCGGAAGGTTTGCTGGGCGAGTCGGTATCGATGCAAAAAATATATAAAGCCATCGGTAAAGCGGCATCAACATCAGCAACCGTTTTGATCACCGGGGAAAGCGGAACCGGCAAAGAACTGGTCGCACGGGCCATTCATTATAACAGTCCTCGGGCCTCGGCTCCCTTTGTCCCGGTCAACTGCGGCGGTATTCCGGAGGGACTTCTGGAAAGCGAGCTTTTCGGGCATGTCAAGGGTGCTTTCACAGGCGCCACCGAATCGCGGGCCGGTTTTTTTCAGACCGCCGAGGGTGGGACAATATTTCTGGATGAGATCAGCGAGACTTCTCTGACCATGCAGGTTAAATTATTGCGGGTTTTACAGAATCGCGAGGTCAGTATGGTCGGCGACAGCCGAACCCGTAAGGTCGATGTCCGGATTGTCGCCGCCACCAACAAGAATCTGCTCAACCTGGTTCATAAGGGTGCCCTGCGTGAGGATCTTTATTTCCGCCTGTCGGTAATAACCATCTCGATGCCGCCGTTGCGGGATCGCGATGACGATATCCTTCTTCTGACAAGACATTTTGCCGGGAAGTACGCCGAGGAATACGGCAAGGATGTCCCTCGTTTTACCGATGAGGTTCTGACCGCCCTGAGAAACTATAACTGGACTGGCAATGTTCGCGAACTCGAAAACCTGATGCACCGCCTGGTGGTCATGACCGACAGTGATAAGATCGATATTGCCGATCTTCCCCCGCAGATGAGATTTTCGATATCCTCGACGGCCGGTCTGACCAGAACCCTTGCCGATGTCGAACTGGAGTATATTAAAAATGTCCTGGCCAGTGTCTCGGGAAACAAAACCAGAGCCGCCGAAATTCTTGGAATCGATCGTAAGACCTTACGGGAGAAATTAAAAGGTACAAAGAAGGAATAGTCCCGATACAATTGCCCGGTGAATTATTCCCCAACCGGTTCATAACTCCCCGATTATTGAAATGATTCCTTTGATAATTTCTGTTGACCGATACCCCACATTTTAAAAAAATATAAATATTTATTTGCACTTTGATTACCGGCTTTAATGTACCATCCATCGATCTTTTATATGATGTACTTATCGTTGATACATTGATATACAAATCCGCGCAACCTGCCGATAAATATTCTCCATCTCTATGAAAACTAAATGGTTATGGATATCCTCGGAAATGCAGGATCAGACAATCGCTGATCTCGATACCAGTATTATTTATTAAATAAATTATTCGGCTGAAATGGCTTCCGGCAATTGAATGTTTCATACAATCACGATGCTTATAATACCGATATCTGCCGTCCGGCACATTTCTTGCGAAATATAAAAAATAAATGACAGTGGGTTCCAGGTTGCCCGGCGGAAATATTTATAAAGGAGGATCCCGGATGGATAATCTACAGACAGCCTATGACGGCATATGCAGTAACTGCAAAAGTATATCTGATTGCGCTTACAGGCATAATCCAGGCGCGGCTATAACATATTGCGAGGAGTTCGAATGTGCCGGTCGGCCGGGCGCGGAAAAGAAGCAGACGCCGGTGGATTTTGATAAGTATATTATCGAGACGATCGACACCAGCAACGGCCTGTGTTGCAACTGTGATCATAAATCTGATTGCCTGAACAACCGCAATCCGGGGAATGTCCTTTATTGTGAAGAATATGCCTGTCATTAGTAAATTTGCCTGCTATTTTAATATCCGGTCTCACTGACTGAAAAGACCCGGCCATGGCGGCCGGGTCCTTTCCTTTTTTGCCTGTATTTCATGTGTCAATTCACGGAACCATAAGCGGTCTAATGACATAAAAAAAACTGCGATTTTGGGGAGTTTTTCCCCGGTGGGACACATTTACCCGTAGATTCCGGTCGTTCTTTGATTTACCGAATCAGCCAAAAATGATCGTAGAGGTATATTATCAAAAATGATTAATGTTGTGGGACAATAAGATGCGGTTGTCAATAAGCCGCTTGTGAAATATTTCGCATTCTTCCCAATGCCATGAATAAGTTGGTACACAAGTTGTTACGTCATATACCTTATGCGAGCGACATTGCAAAACAGCACCGATAAAAAATTTATTTGGTTCGAATGTGAAATAAACAAGGGCATGCCGGCGTATTTTCCCAAACTCCTTGCTAATATCGAGAAAATCGGGCGTGCCCTTTTTCTATTTCCGGTAAGATTATAACGGAAGCAATGGAGGATATTCCTGTGCTTATCCCAATTCAGGAGCATTCAGTTGGACTTTGTTCCACCTGCAACAATGCCGCCACCTGCGTTTACCGGGCCAAGAGGGGCTTTGATGCTGTCTACTGTGAAAGTTTTAATGATTTTTCAGCGCCGATGCATGCGGATGAAAAACGGGGTGATACTGTTATGGGTGACAGTCCCGAGAAAACCGAGAAGGTTTCGGATTTAAGACCTTTGAAAGGCCTTTGTGTCAACTGTGCCAATCGCGATAGCTGCACTCTTCCCAGACCGGAAAGCGGTGTATGGCACTGTGAGGAATATTGCTGATAAATTTAATTTCAGATATGAAAGATGTGAACCTGAAATAGAAGTGAGGACATTCAACGGAAAGGTTGAATAATGGAGCAAGCGGAAATTTCTGATATTCTGCAAAAAAACGACGGACGTCACGGCGGACTTGTAACCATACTTGAGGAGGTACAAGCCAAGTATGGTTATCTGCCGGAAGATGTCTTGCGCAAGGTTGCCGATGAGACCGGTCGCTCCCTGGTTGACATTTACGGTGTTGCCACATTTTATAAAGCGTTCAGTCTTAAACCTCGCGGAAAACATCTTGTCTCGGTCTGTCTGGGAACAGCCTGCCATGTCAGAGGTGGTCCGGCCATTGCCCGGGAGATCGAAAATCAACTGGGGATCAAAGCCGGGGAAACGACACCGGACAAGGAGTTCACATTCGAGACGGTCAATTGTCTCGGAGCCTGCGCTCTCGGCCCGATTGTCGTCGTGGACGGCCATTATTTTTCGAAAATGAAACCATCGACGGTCGGGGACGTTCTGGCGAAAGCCAAGACGGGGCTTGATGTCATCCAGATTGAAACTGATCGACGCGTGTTTCCTGTCGATGTCAGTTGCGCCCGGTGCAATCACAGCCTGATGGATCCTCGGCATCTGATCGATGGTCATCCGGCTATCCGCGTTACGATTTCATTCGGTAACAAACACGGACGCCTGACACTGTCAAGTCTCTACGGCAGTTATCATATGGACTCGGAGCATGAAATACCTCCCGATACGATCGTCCAGATGTTCTGCCCGCACTGCCATGCCGAGCTTATCGGCGGGGCCAGTTGCGGGGAGTGCGGGGCGCCGATGGTCCCGATGATTGTCAAGGGAGGAGGTATTGTCCAGATCTGCTCTCGCCGGGGCTGTCGCGGACATATGCTGGACCTTAGCGGCACCTCGTTCGAATGATGAACGATTATGCGAAGATTTAAGGGAGATGCAAGATGAGGAGAATTTCATCCGTCGATGAATTTGTTGAGTTCCGCCGGCGCATATTGAGTGAAAAAGATATTCAGTATGAGAAACCGACTCTGGTCGTATGTGCCGGGACCGGTGGTCAGGCCAGCGGATCCAACGATATCATCAGGGTAATCAAACGATATATTATCGAGCGTAACCTGCGTGAGAAGATCACGCTCAGGATCACGGGTTGCCAGGGATTCTGCGAGATGGATCCGTTCATCCTGGTTCAGCCGGGAAGGCACCTGTATCCCAAACTAAAAATGGAAAACGTCCCCAGGGTCATCGAATCAGCTTTGGGGGGATTTGTCGATGAAGAGCTGATCTATAAAGAGGCTCAGGGGAAAAAGGTCTATAAAAGCCAGAATGATATTCCATTTTTCCAGAAACAAACACGAACCATCCTGGGAAATAACGAGAAGCTGGATCCGATCAGGATCTTCGACTATATAGAGCAGGGCGGCTATGCCGCACTTGAAAAGGTTCTTTCGAAGATCGACCCGGATTGGATTATAAACGAGGTTCTGGAATCGGGTTTGCGCGGACGCGGCGGCGCCGGTTTTCCAACCGGGAAAAAATGGAAGCTCGCCCGCGCTTCCAACAGGGGTCAAGGCCCCAAGTTTATTGTTTGCAACGCCGATGAGGGCGATCCCGGCGCCTACATGGACCGATCGCTTCTCGAGGGCAACCCGCATGCCATTATCGAGGGTATGATTATTGCCGGTATCGCTATCGGCGCCACCCAGGGTTTTATCTATGTCCGAAGCGAATATCCGCTGGCCATCAAGCATGCCCTGATCGGTCTGCGGCAAGCCCGCGAGATGGGATTGCTGGGGCAGGGTATTCTCGGCACCGGTATCGATTTCGATATCGAGATCGTGCGGGGAGCCGGAGCTTTTGTCTGCGGCGAGGAAACCGCCCTTATCAGGTCGGTCGAGGGTTTCATGGGTGAGCCCAGGCAGCGGCCGCCTTACCCCATCGAAAAAGGTATCGACGGTTATCCGACCTGTATCAACAATGTAGAGACACTGGCCAATATTCCGGTCATTATCAGCCGCGGTGCATTCGAATACGCCCGGGTGGGTGTCCCCGGCAATACCGGGACCAAGATTTTCTCGCTGGTCGGCAAGATCAAAAACACCGGGCTGGTCGAGGTTCCTTTGGGAATCAAAATCCGCGAGGTGCTTTATGATATCGGCGGCGGTCCGCTGGGCGATGCCAAAATTAAGGCTGTCCAGACCGGCGGCCCGTCGGGCGGATGTATTCCCGCCAGCATGTTCGATCTGCCGATCGACTACGACAGCCTGACCAAGGCCGGTTCGATCATGGGTTCCGGCGGTATGATCGTGATGGACGATAACACCTGCATGGTCGATATCGCCAAATACTTTATGGGTTTTCTCAAAGAGGAATCTTGCGGCAAGTGCTTCACCTGCCGTAAAGGAACCCAGCGCATGTATGAGATTCTCGATGATATCACCAAAGGCAAGGCGACGGTGGAAGACCTCGATCTTCTG
>QNAH01000456.1 GCA_003641425.1 Candidatus Zixiibacteriota bacterium | reverse complement strand
GACAGCCTCGGTATAATTTGCCACCTCCAGCGCCGCGCGTTGCGGGTCTTCTACGCGCCAAAAGATGACTGCTTCGCATCCCACGGGGACGTTGTCGGCGGTGAGCGTTTCCGCAGCGGTGATGACGCGGGTTTGCACGCGGATGTCCAACTTGGCCGCCACCGACTGGTAAAAGGGCGGGTAAGGAATGACCCAAAAGTTCCCTGGCCCCTTGACGCCGACGAACTTGCCCATCTTGAACACAACGACGCGCTCAAACTCGGGGATGACGTAGAGGCAGCCGCTGACCATAGTTGGGATGACGAGGGTGAAAAAACCACCTATGAAGAACACTACAAAGCCCAGGAAATCCGCTATCATGTTGGCGAGGAATGCCACGCCGAGTGTAATGATGCCCAGCACAACGAATAGGCCAAACCAGATCAGGGTACGCAGGACACGCTGGACGCTGTTGAGAGTGCGGCTGCTCGTGGTAGTTCTCGGACGGTAATGAACTGTTTGAGTAGGCATTTTTTCCCCCTTAATTTAATACGGTCAATGGTATTGCCAATCGCACGCAGGTGAAGCCAGAGCAACTTGTAGTATACACGATGGTCGCTTTACTGTCAATTGGTCGTATTCACTCTTGTGAGCCAGGAGTGATTCTTGAGCTCTGTCGCGCTTGTGTCTCCCCATCACTGTGCTATAATGAAATGCCAATAATAATTGCTCACAGGAGGCATCATGCGTCGCTCAAAAGTCCGACAAACGCGCATTATATTCTGGATTATCAGTTTACTAGTCGTACTCAGTATGGGGCTCAGTCTGGCGGTGTCGTTTGCGCCGCCACGCATCCCCACTCCTACCCCTGTTCCCATCTTTACCCCCACTCCTACGCCGGCGTGAGGGCCAACACAAGCGCAGAGATGTACAGATGAACAAAGATGTAGATTATCGTTGGTGGGCGATGTGGTGGGAGCACAAGGTATGCCTGAAGGCAGTGCGATGAGTCATTTACCTCTTCTTGAGACAGCGAAAGACATTGCAACCTGTTTCGAACCAGGTGCTGAGATAGTGCTTTACCACGGTGACGCGAGTGAACTCATTAGTACCTTACCTGACAAGTCTGTAAAGCTCATTATCACTTCCCCACCTTACAATTTAGGCAAGGTCTACGAAAGCCGCACCTCCATTAAAGAATATTTGGAAACACAGGCACAAACCATTGCAGAACTCTATCGAATTCTCCAGCCGGATGGAAGCGTATGTTGGCAAGTTGGGAACTTTGTGCAAGACGGAGAAGTGTACCCACTCGATATCCACTATTATCCAATCTTTAAGAGTCTCGGCTTGTTCTTACGCAATAGAATTATCTGGCACTTTGGGCACGGCTTACACGCTTCAAAACGGTTTTCCGGCCGTTATGAGACCATTCTGTGGTTTACAAAAAGCAAAGACTATACCTTCAATCTTGACGCAGTTCGAGTGCCTTCAAAATATCCAGGGAAACGCCATTACAAAGGTCCCAACAAGGGGAAACCATCTGGAAACCCCAAAGGGAAAAACCCTTCAGATGTCTGGGAAGGGTTGGTGAAGGAATGGGAGGAAGGGTTCTGGAATATCCCTAACGTAAAGTCGAACCACCCAGAAAAAACGATACACCCCTGTCAGTTTCCCGTTGAACTTGTCGAACGGTGTGTTCTGGCCCTGACGTGTAAGGGGGATTGGGTCTTTGACCCTTATGCAGGTGCAGGCTCGGCGTTGATTGCCGCCATCAAGCATAATAGACGGGCAATGGGCAGTGAGAAAGAGAGCGTTTACGTTGACATTGCTCGTGAGCGTATAGTCTCTTACTTTAATGGCACGCTTCGCCTCAGACCGATGGGCAAGCCCGTTTACCAACCCACAGGCCGGGAGAAAGTATCCCAAATACCACCAGAGTGGGAAGACGCCGCTTAAAGGTGGGCGTAGAAGTTCAGTTTGGAAAGTATGCCTTCATGGTCTATAATGTTTGTGCCAAAATGACAATATTCCATAATCACGGTGTAATTGATGTGGGAGTTGAAATAGTCCCTCTCAAGGAATTAGCCAGTGAGATGTCAACGGGGGTTTCTTACTTTGAACAGTTCGTATGGGATTTGGAGCATCGAGGAGTGGCTGACATTGATATACCCGTTCTCGTTCTAGGAATCACGGTGTAGAGTTGACGGCGCATGGGCGCTGACAACCGGGGGACTGAGCGTACAATGTGTTACCGGCTGGCATTGCCCGATACCTGATTGTCCAATTGTTGTCCGAAAGAGGGGGGTTGGATCATGACCGAAAAACCACTCAAAATCCTGTTTCTCGCCGCCGAGGCTGTGCCTTTCGCCAAGGTGGGTGGATTGGCCGATGTGGCCGGATCACTGCCCCGAGCCATTCGCGCTCTGGGCCACGATGTGCGGTTGATGATGCCGCGCTATGGTACCATCCGCAGCGACCAGTTCCACCTGGAAAAGATCGGGGAACCCTTCCACGTCCCGGTTGGGCCTGGGGAGGAGTGCGTTCACCTGATTGGTACCACTCTCGACGGAAAAGTCCCGGTCTATCTGTTATGGAATGAG
>QNAH01000090.1 GCA_003641425.1 Candidatus Zixiibacteriota bacterium | reverse complement strand
TAATTCGGTAACATGCCCACCCATCTTAACTCATTATGAGGCATAACACAACTGAATAATTTATAAGATTATATGGAATTGTAGATTGTCAGGTAACTTTTATAACGAAAATCAGCGATCCGGCCCTCGTCGACTGCCTGTTTTACGGCGCAGTCCGGTTCGTGAGTGTGACTGCAACCGGTGAAACGGCAGGAATCGCGATATTCAAGCATCTCCGGGAAAAACTCATCCAGTTCCTCCTTCTGAACATCCCAGAGCCCAAGGACTTTCAGCCCCGGGCTGTCGACCACATAACCGCCGCGAGGCAGTTCAAACAGTTCGATCTGGGTGGTGGTGTGAATCCCTTTATCGGTGCTTTCAGAAATGGCCCCGACTTTCAGATCCAACCCCGGTATCATCCTGTTCAAAATAGTCGATTTGCCCACCCCCGAATGCCCGGCAAAGATGGTCTTGTGCCCGGTCAGGCTCTTTTCCAATGTCTCCATCCCATCCCCGTTGAGAGCCGAGATAATATGATATTCGATACCTAATGCGGCATACCATTTTTCAATTTCATCCAGAATCGGTATTCGCCCCAGATCGATTTTGTTGATTATAACGACCGGCCTTAATCCGCCGATCTCGGCGGCAATCAGGAATCTGTCGATCAGTCCCGGTTTGAGCGGCGGCTGCATAACTGAGATCACCGCCGCCAGTTGATCGATATTGGCGGCCAGAACCTGTTTTTTGGACTCCGAGCCCTTGGCCGGACGAAAAAACATTGAACGGCGTTTTTCAACACTCTCGATCATACCCGTCCCGTCGGAATCGACGGATATGGTAACATCATCACCGACAGCGACCGGCGTGACCGAATCAGTCTCGAATTTTACTTTTCCTCTGATTTCACAGGCGATGTCTTGCCCCCGGGACCTGATAATGAATGACTTACCGTGTCCCCGGATGACTACCCCCTTAGCGATTTGGCAGGAAATAATCCCCCTCCTCCATGAGTAAATCGCGCCAATCCATTTTCTTTTTCAGCTTGTGTTCTTTTTTTACTCTCGATCCCTTGTCGCGCTCTTTGTCTTCAGACACATTACCGCGCCTGCGCGACTTCTTGCTTTGTTTGACTGATTTCATCCCTCTGTCCTAAAAACATCTTAGAATTAAATTAACACGATATTATTTATATCGGAAAGATATATCTTCTTTTTTAGAATATTTGTCTCAAAAAGGTCAGACTTTTGATTCCCTCATAGCTTTCGAATAAAAAATACGTCCACCCCAATAAAAAAGCAACAGAAATCAATCAATTTTGTTAAATATAATTGAAGTTGAAGAAAAATATCAAAAGCTATATATTGATATTTCAACTGTGAAAATTAGGAATTATAATGGCAAATATTATTACCAAAATATTCGGCACCAAACATGATCGTGATATCAAAAAAATACGCCCGATCGTTGAAACCATAAATGAATTTTACGAGTCCTATCGGTCCCTTTCCGATGAGCAGTTGATTGCCAAAACGGAAGAATTCAAAAAGCGGCTGGCCGAGGGCGAGACTCTCGACGATATCCTTCCCGAGGCTTTTGCGGTTGTCAAAGACGCCTGCCGCCGTCTCTGCGGAACCTCGTGGAAGGTGGTCGGAATCGAAACCGAGTGGAATATGATCCCCTACGATGTCCAGCTCATCGGCGGGATCGTCCTGCATCAGGGAAAGATTGCCGAAATGGCCACCGGTGAAGGTAAGACCCTGGTGGCTACTCTCCCGGTCTATCTCAACGCCCTGACCGGCAAGGGGGTCCACCTGGTAACCGTCAACGATTACCTGGCCAAGCGCGACAGCGAATGGATGGGCAAAATCTATGAATTTTTGGGATTGACAGTCGGATGTATCCAGAACGAAATGACCAGCGCCGAACGGATGGTCGAATATGCAAAAGATGTCACCTTCGGAACCAATAATGAATTCGGTTTCGACTATCTCCGCGACAATATGGCTCAGACGGTCGAAGAGCGTGTCCAGCGCGGCTATAATTATGCCATCATCGATGAGGTCGATTCGGTCCTGATCGATGAGGCCCGAACACCGCTGATTATTTCCGGACCGGTCGAAAGCCTGATCCACAAAAGATATGCCGAGATGAAACCGACCGTCAATGCCCTGGTCCGTAAACAGACCAATCTGATAAATGAAAATATATCCAAAGCCGAAAAACTTCTGGATTCCGATAGCGATGAGGCGCGATATGAGGCCGGCCGCCTGTTGCTGGCCGCCCGCAAAGGCGCGCCCAAGAATAAGAAATTCATGAAACTGTCCCAGGAGCCGGGTATCATTAATCTCATCAACCGGGTCGAATCCGATTACATGCGCGACAAGAAGCTGTACGAGGTGGACGAGATGCTCTATTATGTTATCGATGAGAAAGAAAACTCGATCAACCTGACCGACAACGGACGCGGGCAATTCTCCCCGGCCGAGCAGGAACTTTTTGTCATCCCCGATATCAGCGAAGGCCTGTCGCAGATCGAGGGTGACGAGTCGCTGACACCGGAAGAAAAAACGGCCAAAATCGACGAGCTTTACCGCCTGCACTCGGAACGCTCCGAAAAAGTGCACACAATCAGCCAGCTTCTGAAAGCATATTCCCTGTTCGAGAAGGATGTGGAATATGTCGTTCAGGATGAAAAGGTCATGATCGTCGATGAGTTCACCGGCCGTATCCTTGCCGGACGGCGCTATTCCGATGGTCTGCACCAGGCTATTGAGGCCAAGGAGGGTGTCAGGATCGAGGGGGAATCGCAGACCCTGGCGACCATTACCCTGCAGAATTATTTCCGAATGTACGATAAACTGGCCGGTATGACGGGTACCGCCGAAACCGAGGCGCAGGAACTCTGGGATATCTATAAACTCGATGTCGTCTGTATTCCGACTAACGAATCGGTCAGGCGGCTCGATTACAATGATGTCATCTACCGAACCCGCCGTGAAAAATACAACGCTATCATCAACGATATAATCGACAGCTACAATTCAGGCCGTCCGGTGCTGGTCGGCACCGTCTCTGTGGAAGTCTCGGAGACATTATCGCGGATGTTGAAACGTAAAAAAATACCGCATAATGTTCTCAATGCCAAATTTCACCAGATGGAGGCGGAGATTGTCGCCAATGCGGGCCGCAAAGGAGCGGTTACCATCGCCACCAACATGGCCGGACGAGGAACCGATATCAAAATCGATCCGCAGATGATAAGACATGAAAATTGCGCCCTGAAGGACCCCGATCCCAACCGCGAAGTCTGCCCCTATTTCAATGAGCTCCAATGCCGCGAGAATGTCCCCTGCGGTTTGCATATTATCGGCACCGAACGTCACGAATCGCGGCGCATCGATCGCCAGTTGCGGGGGCGTTCCGGACGCCAGGGCGACCCCGGCTCATCACGGTTCTACCTGTCCCTCGAAGATGATCTCATGCGCCTGTTCGGTTCCGATCGCCTGGGCCGCATCATGGATCGCCTCGGTGTCGAAGAGGGCGAGGTTATCGCCCACCCGATGGTGACCAAGGCCATCGAACGCGCCCAGAAACGGGTCGAGATGCAAAACTTCTCCATCCGTAAACATACTCTCGAATATGATGACGTCATGAATTCCCAGCGCGAGGTTGTCTATGACCGAAGGCTGGCCGCATTGGAACGCGAATCGATAAAGGAAGAAATCCTGGAATTGATCGAATCGGTTCTCCAGACATTGATAGATGCGTTTTGTCCGCCTAAAGAATATCCCGAAAACTGGAACCTGGCCGAGTTCACGGCTGAAGTGAGGCGGATTTTCCTTTTAAACCTGGAATTCCGCAAAGATGATATCCCGAGCCTGACTCGGGAAAAACTGTTCGAGCAGGTGCATAAGGCAGTAATGACTTTCTATAATCAGAAAGAACGGTTGTATGGCGAAGAAATTATGCGTAAACTGGAACGGTATGCGGTTCTGACCACTATCGACCGCCACTGGCGCGACCACATGTACGAGATGGATCAACTCAAGACCGGTATCGGCCTGCGGGCCTACGGCCAGCGCGATCCGCTGATCGAATACAAACGCGAAGCCTACCGGATATTCGCCGATATGATCGAGACCGTTGACAAGGACATTGTCGGAATGGTTTACAAACTTCAGGTAAGGATGCCGGAAAAATCACGCGAGGAGCGCCGCCGGGAAGAACGCGAAAAACAGATGAAAGCGATTCATCAGGATGCAGTCGGGATGGGATTCGGCTCGGCCACGCAGACGGAAGAGGCCAACCCGATGGCGGAGGCATCGAAACGAGGTAAGGCCAAACCGATCAAGCGCGAGACAAAAAAGATAAAACCAAACGATCCCTGCCCCTGCGGCTCCGGGAAAAAATACAAGAAGTGCTGCGGGCGGGTGGTTTGATTATATGGTGATAAAATAATTTGAGTCGTATGTATCTTTATACTTCTCCCATCGTAATATTAATTTAAAAGAATAAGTTATGATAAACATTCTATTTGTCTGCAGCGGCAATTCGGTCCGGTCGCAGATGGCCGAAGGACTGGGCCGGGCGATGTCCGACGGTAACTGCGAAATTAAATCGGCCGGAACCATGCCGATCGGGGTTCACCCGGATACCGTCGCCTGCATGAAAGAAATCGGTATCGATATCTCCGCGCAAACCTCGGACCTGCTCAGCCGATCCATGCTCGATTGGGCCGACTATGTGATCACCCTCTGCAATTCCGCCCTGATCGCCTTCCCCGTCCTGTCCCCGAGGACAAGGCATATCCACTGGGACATTCCCAATCCGGATCGCGACTACGACACCGTCGAGGAACGCCGCGACGGTTTTGCAAATGTCAGAAATATGATAAAAGAAAAAATCCAGAATTTATTTGAGGAAATAATTTAGACTGTCATGATACATACGATTTTCTTCGATATCGGCGGCACGCTTGTTACCGGGACTTCCGGGCTCCACATGCTGGCCAAACGGCTGGATGCATCCCGCGAATCGGACATATTCGAATCGCTCAGGCAGAAGTTCATGTCGATCTATCTCGACGAAAACCCGCCCCGGTTTTACAATATCAAGGAAATCCTGGCTATCACGGCGGCGAATATCGCCGCAAAGTATGGCCTTCCCGATGTCGCCGATGAAGTGGTCGATATCTACCGGGCCGCTTATCTGGATAATGGTTATCTGTATGATGATACTATCCAGACACTCGAAAGATTGAAAGCCGGCGGTATTAAAATGGTACTGATCAGCGATGCCGATGATGATGTTCTCGAACCGCAGTTGAAAAGTCTCGGCATCTGGGATTATTTTGAAGGCAGGATCATCTCGAGTGTCACCCGGGCATATAAGCCGGGCAATAAAGTCGTCAGTAAGGCGCTCGAGTTCTGCGAGGAACCGCGGGACGGTATTCTCTTTGTCGGCGACACCATCGTCGATATAAAAACGGCGCAAAAAATGAAAGTCAAATCGGTGTTGATCAACAGGAACAATCATTTTAAACTGGAAGCTGATTATAAAATCACCGGTTTGGAGCAATTGTTCGATATCATCGCCGATCCGGACAGACAATAAAAGCAAACAGGGGAGAATTATGAGGCAAATACTGAAATTATTGACCGGGATCATACTTCTTCTGCCGGCGGTTCTTTTCGCCGGAGAAGATCTGCAATTTCCGGTGGAGGAATTCACCCTCGACAACGGTATAACATTTCTGGTTGTCGAAAGGCACACCGCCCCGGTCTTTTCGGGGTATATCTGCGTCGGGGCCGGATCGGCTTGCGAGCGCATCGGCGATATCGGCACGGCGCATCTGCTGGAGCACATGATGTTCAAGGGTTCGCAGGAAGTCGGGACAACCGACTACGAAGCCGAGAAGGAACTGATGATCAAAGAGGACTCGGTCTGGGCAAAAATCGATGAGGCGATGCAACGCACACGGTACATCCGGTTGAACGAACCGGACAAACTGGAGGGGCATTTACAGTATATCGCCGATCTCGAAGCTATTCTCGATTCGTTGTCGGCGGCCGGCTCGAAATATGTCGTCCAGAATGAATTTGATCAGATCTACAGCCGTAACGGCGCCGCCCAATTCAACGCCACCACCGGTTATGATTTCACTTATTATTATGTATCGCTTCCGGCCAATCGGCTGGAATTGTGGTTCAATATGGAAGCCGGGCGGTTGCTGAAACCGGCTTTCAGGGAATTTTTTACCGAGCGCGATGTGGTCAGTGAGGAGCGGCGGCAGTCGGTCGAGAATTCCCCCGATGCCAAACTGTTCGAGCAGTTAATCGGGACCGCTTTTATCGCCCACCCGTACCAGATATTCTGGGAATGGCAGTCGGAAGAAAACAATCTGACTCGCGATGATTTACAAAGATTTTTCGACTCGTACTATATCCCGCAGAATATCAGCGTCGCTATTGTCGGTGATATCACTCTCGACGAGGTCAAAGAGATGGCCGAAAAATATTTCGGTCGAATGCCCCGTGGAAACGAACCTGAACCGATTTACACGGTCGAACCGGTACAGCCCGGTGAACGGCGGGTGACACTTGAATTCGATGCCAACCCGGCCGTCTCGATCGCCTATCACAAAACATCATTCGATGATCCCGAGGAACCGGTGTTCAGCATCATCGAAAGGCTTCTCGGGGAAGGGCGCACCTCGCGTTTATACAAATCGCTGGTGCTCGATCAACAGCTCTGTCTGGATGTCAGCGCATACACTTTTCCGGGCAACAATCTGGGCGATCTGCACAATAATGTTTTCTGTATCGACGCTTATCCCAAGGAGGGAGTCAGCATCGACCGGGTCGAAAAGGCGGTTTATGAGGAGCTCGGCAGGCTGGCCTCGGAACCGGTCGAAGAGAACGAGCTGACCAAGATAAAAAACAATATCGATGCCGATTTCATCTGGGGCGCATACAGCAATATGGGCCTGGCAAAGAATCTTGCCCGGGCGCACAGGCTGGCCCATAACTGGCGGTTCCTTTCCACAGCCAGGGATAAACTGCTGGCGGTGACAGCGGATGACATCATGACGACAGCCGCCAAATATTTCACAAAGGAAAACCGCACCGTGGCAATACTGGTCCCGAAAGAGAAGGGGGGCGAGCAATGAAAAAGATGATTTTAATCAGCTTTTACATGATACTGGCGGCGCTGACGGCGCTGGCAATCAATCCTCGCGATATGAGCTTCTCGCCGATCGACTTCGATGCCCCTGAGCCGGAACGATGGGTAACCGACAACGGGATGACAATTTTCTTTCTCGAGGATCATCAGCTTCCGGTGGTCACGGCAACGATGCTTATCCGCGGCGGGCAGGTCTATGATCCTGCCGGCAAATCCGGCCTGGCTGAAATTACCGCCGCCCTGTTGCGTTCAGGCGGTGCCGGTGATCGCACCCCCGATCAGGTCGATGCCGCTCTCGATTTCGTCGGGGCAAATATTTCCAGCAATGCTTCCAAAGATGCTCTGACTGTCGATATGAGTACCCTGAAAAAAGACCTCGACACGGTTTTCGGTATTTTCACGGATATGCTTATCAGACCCATGTTCGACAGTGCCAAAACGGCGCTGGAGATTTCCAACAGGAAAGACCGCATCCTGAGGCAGAACGATGACCCGGAATCGATTACACGCCGGGTGTACTATGAAACAGTCTATCAGGGACATCCCTACGGCCTCTACCCCACGCTGGCCTCGATGGGCAATATCAGCCGCAATGATATTTTTTCTTTTCATAAGAAGTTTTATTCACCCGGCAACTGCATTCTGGCCGTCGCCGGCGATATGACCATCGATGAGTTGAATTCACTGGTCGGTAAATATTTTTCCGGCTGGAAGCAATCCGGCGAGAAAATCGAACCGGTTGCGAATGCGGAAATAAAATACCGACCGGGCGTGTACTATGCCTGCAAGGACATCAATCAGGCGCATATACGTTTCGGTCACCTTGGCATGGACATGAAAAATCCCGACCGTTTTGCCATGGAAATCATGAATTACTGCCTGGGAAGCGGCGGGTTTATGTCGCGCCTGACCAAACAGGTTAGAACCTCGTCCGGGCTGGCCTACAGTGTCGGCAGTTATAATTACCTGCGGCCGCTGGGGGGGACATATTTCAGCTACTGCCTGACACGGGCCGATGCCATGGCGCAGGCGACAACGATGATGATGGATATCATCCGCGAGGTCAAGAAAAACGGTATCACCGCCGAGGAAATGGAGATTGCGCGCGACGCCGTCATCAACAGCTCTGTTTTCGAATACGATACCCCCTCCAAAATCGTGACAGCCAAGGCAAGGCTGGAATATCTGGGCTTCCCGCTCGATCAGATGGAAAAAAATATCGAAAACTACAAGGCGGTGACACTCGAGGAATGCAATCGCGCCGCACAAAAATATCTCGATATCGACAATGTCGCGATCATCATCACCGGCAATAAAGAACTGTTCGATAAACCGCTTGAAACATTCGGCCCCGTAACCGAAGTATCGATGGAGATAAAATAGATAATCGGGATACCATTAAACAATTCGATACCGCCGGATTTATTGATCCGGCGGTTTTTTAATAGATTTTGTGAAAAACAAAAATAATAAATCTTATCAGTCATATTTACAATCTTCACCTCCTTCCGTATATTCGGGAAAACAGTAACCCGGCAATTAAAGGAAAAACTATGCGACTCAGAATCATCATCGCTCTCGTTGTACTTGCCTTTGCTTCACAATTGCATGCTTCCCAACACGAGATGGGCATTACAATAAGCCCCGTTTTCACCAAAAGTTTCGGTCACTCCAATTACGAGATGAACACTTATGTGGGCACGGAGGAAGGTATTCCCATTTATGCCCGCAGTAAACTGGAATTTCCCCTTGATGCCGTCCGGGCCGGGGGCCGTATCGGCTGGTATGATATGGTCGAGGGGCGGACCGAATGGGCCGCCG
>QNAH01000455.1 GCA_003641425.1 Candidatus Zixiibacteriota bacterium | reverse complement strand
GTCGAGCAGCGCCGGCTCGACGATGGTGCCTGGAGTGACGACGCGCCTCACCTCGCGGTGGACCAGCCCTTTGCCGGTGACCTCGCCCACCTGCTCGGCGATGCCGACGCGGTAGCCTTTCTCGATCAGGCGGGCGATGTAGCCCTCGACGGCGTGGTGGGGGACGCCGGCCATTGGCACGCGCACCCCCTTGGCCACAGGGCGCGAAGTCAAGACGAGGTCGAGTTCGCGAGCAGCGGTCTCGGCGTCCTTGTCAAAAGTCTCGTAAAAGTCGCCCAGCCGGAAAAAGACGATGGCATCCGGGTGCTGGGCCTTGATCTGGAGATATTGTTTGCGGACAGGAGTTGTTTTGGGCATAATTTTACACCGGTTGATTGTTCAGCCTCAGTTTCTGGCGGACAAATCAGGTCTTTCAACAAGTCCCGTTCAATATCCTGGGGTAGGGGGAGACATTTGAAGCGTGGGACGCCGCCCGCGCCGCGATCAGGCCGGCAGAGGCATTGTCACCACCTTGTCGGCAATCTCCGCTCGCAGGGCCTCGATCTTGCTTGCAATGTGAGATAGTATTTCGTCCTGCGAAACGATGGTGCGCTCGGAGCTGCGGCGGAGTTTTACTTCAACTCCCCCGGCCTCGAGTGAGCGTTTGCTCACTGTCAACCTGATGGGAATGCCTATCAGGTCAGCGTCGTTGAATTTGACACCGGCCCTCACGTCACGGTCATCATACAGTACCTCGACATTTGCGGACTCCAAATCAGCACACAAGCAGTCGGCTACCTCTTTACCGCCCTGCAAAGCCACCACATAAACGTGATAAGGCGCTACAGTGATCGGCCACGAGAGGCCATGTTCGTCGTGGTGTTCTTCGGCCACACACGCCATTAGACGCCCAACACCAATTCCATAAGACCCCATGACCACTGGCTTGGCCTGTCCGTCCTGGTCCGAAAATGTGCAGCCCATGGACTCGGAGTAACGAGTGCCGAGTTTAAAGATATTGCCGACTTCTACTCCCTTCGAGGCGTGCATAGCAGCGCCACAGTCGGGACAAGCATACCCATCCTCAGCCACGACGATATCCTCGATGATGGCGGCCTGATAGTCTCGCCCGTAATTGACATTCAGCAAGTGATAGCCTTCCTCGTTGGCGCCGGCCACCAGATTGGGCGACTCTGGGATGAGATCATCTACAACCACGATCACACCCTTGATCGTTATGGGAGAAGCGTATCCTGGGATAGCGCCTATACCCCGAATCTCGTCGTCTCTCGCTGGACGCAGGGATTTGGCTTTTACAGCGTTGGCCAGTTTGGTTTCGTTCACGTCCATGTCTCCGCGCACAACAGCGAACACAAATTTCTCTACATCCTCCTGCCCCTCTGTGACTGTCGCTACACTGAAGAACGCCTTGGCGGTTCTCGATTGAGGCACGGCCAGGAATTTCGCCAGACCCTCAATAGTAGTTACGCCTGGCGTAGCAACTTTTTGTATCGGTCTGGGTTTCTCTTCCATCGGAGCAGGCTTCTGGAATCGGGCAATCTGACGATTGGCCGTATACCCGCACTTGTCACACCTGATTATAGTGTCTTCTCCGATGGGGGTAAGGTACATGAACTCGTGGGCCACTTTTCCCCCCATCATTCCTACGTCCGACTTTACTGCTATTACGGGCAAATCACAACGATGGTAGATGTCAAAGTAGGCTTGATAATGAGCCCGGTACTGGACGTCCAAGCCTTCTTGATCCGTATCCAAACTGTAACTATCTTTCATGGTAAACTCTCTTACCCGGATTAGGCCGGCGCGCGGCCGAGGGTCATCACGCCATTTCGTCTGGATATGGTATAGCAAACGCGGTAGTTGCTTATAAGATTGAATCTCCGTGCGCACCAAGTCGGCGACGACCTCTTCGTGGGTCATGGCCAATACCATATCTCGATGGTTCTTGTCGTAAAAGCGTCCCATCTCTGAACCGATCTCGTACCAGCGTCCAGTTTCCTTCCAAATATCGGCCGGATGGACAACAGGCATAGTGATCTCTTGTCCCCCGATGGCATTCATCTCATCACGCAGGATATTTTCGATTTTGGTCATTGACCGTTGTGCTAGATGCAGATAACTGAAAATGCCGGCCCCCAGTTGACGTATAAACCCTGCTTGAACGAGCAACCGGTGACTGGCGATCTGTGCATCTGCGGGTGGTTTCCGCAAAGTCTGACCAAAAATCTCACTCATTCTCATTGTATCACCTCCCTGAAAATAAAATCAGCCTCCGGGGATCGGAAGGCTGGTAAACCGGACAAGTGGCTGGCGGTGCCCAGGCAACGCTAGCCGGACCCCCAAAACGGGTACGGTCACGGGCTGCCAGGGGCAGGAAATGTGTAACCCATCATTGCACTACTGCGTAAATTGCTACTCTGCTCTCACCCCATCGCGCGGCGACACCCGGGGCACAATGAAAATGCCCTCCTCAATCAGCGGTTCCACTGTCAAGTCAGAAGCGGCGTCCTGGTTGACTGACAAATTTAACACTTGACTCCGGATACAGAAAATAGGACGCAGATGAACGCAGAAAACGCAGATTTTGTT
>QNAH01000454.1 GCA_003641425.1 Candidatus Zixiibacteriota bacterium | reverse complement strand
GGCCGAGATCGGTCTGTTGGGCGATGAGCATAAGGACATGGGCCGGGCATTCACTGTTGCAATCACCTTTACCCTGTGGAAGGTCTTTGACCAGATCAAGGAGCAGACCGGGTTTGTCATTGTGGATCAGTGCGACACGGCGAACCTCAAGGTTTATTTCAAAGTAGGGATGATGCCAGCGGCTTATATCCTGGGTATTGGCAGGTCTCCAAGGCGCAGGGCCGGACTTACCGGCATCATGAATGCCTACCTGGGGCCGAGGCTGTACCAGATCTATCCTGAGGATGTCTTTGATGAGCAGACCAGGCCTGGCGTCAGGGTGCGTGCTACTGGGTTTGACTATGCCAACCCTGAGGATTTCGAAGGCATGCTCAAGGCCCTTTGCGAGGATGAGAAGCGCAACCACATGATAGCCCAGGACGTGCTCGAGGCCTGCGCTGATGAAAAAACAAAGGCCGTGGTGCTCTCAAACCGCCTCGAACACCTTGAACAACTCCACAAGGCCATTGAGCAGGCATATGGCAGGGCAGAGATCATAAGCAGCCATACCAGCAAGACGCACAAGGACAAGGCCCTGGGGCGGTTTGAGCGGGGGGCGTTGCAGGTGCTGCTTTTAAGCTCAAGGTCCATCTCTTCGTTTGACAGCCACAGGGTCAATGCCCTGTTTGTGGCATCTCCCATCCGATTTGAGGAACACCTTACAGAGGCCGTGGGATTGCTTTTCCGCGGCGATAACAGCCATAGGCAAAGGCCGAGAATATATGACTATCGGGACAAGCCGCGTGTGCTTCAGGCATCGCTGAAGAGGCGGCTTAAGATATATCGCACCATGGGTGCAAAATGAAATACACGTGATTGGAGGATACAAGAAATGGCTTATGAGGTTGAAAAGGTAATGGCAATTTACAGCAAGCTCTATGAGGAACTGGACGCTGAAGAGGAAGGCCCGATGGTGGCAGCGATCCTTACGGCATGTGCAGTGGCTGAGGATATTTGTGAGCGGATGGTTGAGAACTTCTCCCACCAGCTTGCCCTGGGGATCCGCCACGGGCTCTTTGGCAAGAATGCAAGCGCGACGGCCAGCATCGCCAGTCCGACCGACCCTGGCTTTACCTGTCCCTATGAGGGGTGCGTCTGTGCCGGGTAGGGAAAAGGATCTAAGGGAGGGGCAAGATGAGCCCCGCGAGGAGCTTGATATGTTCCCGTATTACCTGCTTCTGGCCGCAGTGTTTCGGCCCGAGGCGTACAAGAAGTACCGCAAAGAAAAAGAAACCCAGCAGCGCTCAGAGCAAACCAGCGCTGATGATTGAGCGCGTATGGGACAGTCCGGCATGAAAGGGGTGGTGCGTATGATATGAGAGATCTCCAAACGAGTGTAAAAATATTTTTGGGAGAAAGGAGAAATTGACAATGATTAAGCAAAAAATACTTCAACTGAGAAATGATCCGCAAATTAGAAAGCTCTTGCAAGAGCGGGAAACTGTGCGTAAGGCCAAGGAAAAGGTCCTCAGGATGCGGGAGGATTTCAACAAGAAAAGGGCGGAGTTGGCAAAGCAAATAGAGGCCAAGAATGCACAGTTGAGAGAAAAGGTCTTCCTGGGCGATGATGACCACGTAGAGATCGCCAAAGAGATCATTGAGCTTAAAAAAAGTGATGAGGTTACAGCCCTGTCACAGGCCCAGGTCTCAAGTGGTTTGCTCTCGATTTACGATGAGCAGGTCGAGGGCATTGAGCAGCAAATAAGACGTCGGGTGGCGGAACTGTTGAGGCCTATCTGGGAGGAAGAGCGCGAAGCAAAGACCAAGATATTTGACGGTCTAATCGAGCGGCACAAGGCATGGGCAGAGGCAATGGCCGAGCTCGACCAGAAACTTGGCCTTAAGGTCCACAAAGGGCAAGCGTCGCTGCACATATTACGTGCTCCAGATATCCCAGACACGGAAACACGCCGCCGGCAGGCTGTCGAGGCAATGTTCAAATAGATAACACGTGAAGGAGGTAGGAAAATGTTAAAGGACTCATACATGGATGAGATTGATCAGGTACCCTGGGAGTGGCTTAGCCATGAAGAGCGCAAGGAAGTGGAGTTTAAGCTCAGGAAGGCCATGCAGGACCCGCGCTACAAGGATCCCTCCCAAAGGGAGCCTGCCTTTGTCAAAGCAGTGGACGAGGCCTGGCGCAGGCTTTACCCGGGAAAGGCAGAGCTTGCCCCCCTGGGGCCGAGACGGCCTTTTCACCGTGAGTAAGAGTTCTGCTGAGGGATAGGAGAGGCCCTGCAACTTAGTCAAAGGCCTCTCCTCCAGCTCTTTGAAACACAGGAAACCAAGCGTATGAAAAAAGGTCCGGTCATTTGGTCTTTTTTATGGGGGTAAAGTTAGGCTACGATACAAGACGGAGGTTTGTTAGGATCGAATGCCAGTGCGGCCTTTGCTATCCGGTCGGCCAAGCCGTCGCCCAACTCTTGTTCAGTTTCCTTCTCTGAGGTAAAACGAACGGACAGACCCTTGAGCAATCTTTGTGTCTTGGGTGAGAGCTTGGCGAACCTGTCCTGGTCCTTAGGCATGCTAATCACCTCCCTTGTTGGGGCTT
>QNAH01000089.1 GCA_003641425.1 Candidatus Zixiibacteriota bacterium | reverse complement strand
GAGAATCCACCCCTCGGGTGCCCTGAATTCATAAGTGTGAGTTTTGCCTTCATATTGAGCGCGGTCGCTGTCCATGACGGTCTGCGCCGAAAGAACTGCAAAACAAATTGGAAACAGGATCAATAAAATCTTTATGGCCATTTTCATACCGAAATATAATTATTTTTACAATAAATTCCAATATTCGTATAACTCCGGGGCAAATATTCTGCCAACAGGTCTTGCGCGGAGTACATGAAATTAATATATTACAAGTCTTTACGGGATAGCTTATTCGCAATATAGCGATAACAACTGAATCGATAACATAAATGACGAGGTAACTCTATGGTAGGAATCGTGGGATATGGTGCGCATATGCCGCGGCACCGGATCAAGGTCGAGGAGATCGCCAAGGTCTGGGGCGCCGATGCGCCCAGCTATAAAAAAGGATTGATGCTCAGGGAAAAATCGGTGCCGCCGCCCGATATGGATACCATTACGCTGTCGGTGGAAGCGGCCAAAAATGCCCTGAAACGCGCTGGGAATATAGACCCCGCCGATATCGGGGCAATATATATTGGATCGGAATCGCATCCGTATGCGGTCAAACCCTCCGGAACAGTCGTTGCCGAAGCTCTTGGGGCCACTCCCGATATTCACTGTGCCGATTACGAATTCGCCTGTAAAGCCGGGTCCGAGGCCATGTTTGTCTGTCTGGGGCTGGTCAAGTCAGGCTATATCAAGTATGGTCTGGCGATCGGCGGAGACACATCTCAGGGTGCTCCCAGCGATGCTCTTGAGTATTCTGCGGCGGCCGGAGCGGCCGCGTTTATCATGGGAACCGACAATCTGATAGCCGAAATCCAAGAAACACATTCGTTTATGACCGACACCCCCGATTTCTGGCGTCGTGAACATGAATTCTATCCCCAGCATGCCGGCCGATTCACTGGCGAACCGGCCTATTTCAGAACAACAATGGGTGCGGCCGACGCTATCCTGAAAAAATCAGGGATGAAACCCCGGGATTTCGCCTATGCTGTTTTCCATCAGCCCAACGGCAAATTCCCCATGAGGGTCGGCAAGATGCTCGGATTCACTAAAGAACAAATAGAACCGGGCTGGCTGTCACCGACTCTGGGTAACACGTATTCAGGAGCCTCCCCGATGGGTCTGACCTCGACTCTCGATATCGCCAAGCCGGGCGACATGATTCTGATGGTCTCCTACGGTTCCGGTGCCGGCTCGGATGCTTTCATCTGGAAGGTAACCGATCGAATCGATGAGGTCCGTGATAAAGCGGTCAGGACGAGAAAACTTCTCGACGAAAATCTGACCTATGTTGACTATGGAACCTACGCCAAATTCCGGCACAAAATCCTGAAGAATGAGTAGGAGGTGAGACTGATGAGAGATGTTGCAGTAGTTGGCGTGGGAATGACCAAGTTTGGAGAAATTTGGGAAAAGTCTTTTCGCGATTTATATGTTGAAGCCGCCCTGGCGGCTATAGATGATGCCGGAGTCGATCGTCTCGACTCCATGCATATCGGGTGTATGACCAGCGGCTTGTTTGTCGGGCAGGAGCATGTCGGCTCCCTGATGGCTGATTATCTCGGCCAGAAAAATCTGGCCGCATCCCGTGTCGAATCGGCCTGTGCCTCCGGCGGTCTTGCTTTCCGTCAGGCTTTCATCGAAGTCGCTTCCGGCATGTCGGATATCGTCATGGCTGGCGGCGTCGAAAAAATGACCGATATCGGCAGCGACGGTGCCACATACGCATTGGCGGCCGCGGCGGATCAGGAATATGAAGTTTTCCATGGCGCCACCTTCCCGGGGCTCTACGCCCTCATGGCGGTTGCTCACATGGAAAAATATGGTACCACTCGGGAGATGCTCTCCGCGGTATCCGTCAAGAACCATCATAACGGCGCCATGAATCCGTTCGCGCAGTATCCTTTCGAAGTTACCAAAGAGCAGGTCGAATCATCGGTTATGGTTGCCAGTCCATTGCGTATCCTGGACTGTTCACCGATTACCGACGGCGGCGCGGCTGTCATCCTGACCACGGTCGATATCGCCAAAAAACTGGGCAAACCGATTATCAAAGTCATTGGCTCTGGTCATGCCACCGATATGATCGCGCTTCACAGCCGCGATGATATCACGACCATCAAGGCGACCATGGTCGCGGCCGAGCAGGCCTTCAAGATGGCCGGCAAGACCATCAAGGATATCGATTTCGCCGAAGTGCACGACTGTTTTACGATTGCCGAAATCATTGTCATGGAATCACTCGGCCTGTACGAGCCGGGCAAAGCAGGTGAAGCGGTGCTGAAAGGGGAGACCGGCCTGGAAGGCTCCTTCCCGATCAATACCTCGGGCGGTCTGAAATCCAAGGGTCATCCGGTCGGAGCGACCGGTGTGGCACAGATGGTCGAAGTTGTCAAGCAACTTCGCGGCGAAGCCGAAAACGGCCGTCAACTTAAGAATAATCCGAAAACCGCTTTGACTCAGAACATGGGTGGTTCCGGCGGTTCCACTTTAGTTCATATACTGGAGGTGGCCTGATGTTTCCGTCAAGAATATGGAGAGATAGCAAACACCGTTACCGCCTTGAAGCCGGCAAATGCACCAAGTGCGGCAAAATCGTCTTCCCGTACCGTTTGATCTGCCCGGAATGCGGTCACCGCGAATTCGAAAAAGTTATCCTGCCGGATACCGGCAAACTCATGACCTATTCCGTCATTCGCGTTGCCCCGTCGCAATTTACCGATCAGGCTCCCTACGCTGTCGGGATCGCCGAACTCGAAAACGGCGTCAAACTGCTGGCGCAGATCACGGACTGTGATGTCGAGAAGATAAAGGTCGGTATGGAAATTCGGATTGAATTCCGCCGTATCCAGACCGACAGCCATCAGGGCGTTCTTAGTTACGGTTATAAGTTCGTACCTAAATGGTATTAATATAGTTTACCCGGGGCCGGTTCATTCCGGCCCCGTTTAACCCGAATCCTATTTGCACTGGGACAGGGGACAGATGTTTAGAATCGAATCTAAAGCAAGTACCTCATCCGATGAGTACAAAACGAATTATAAGCTCAACAAAGAGCAGCATCAAATACTTAAGGAGCGGCTCGATAAAGTAAAGCCGGGCGGACCGGAAAGGTCACGCAAGGTGCATCTCGAACGCGGTAAACTCCTGACGCGTGAGCGGGTCAGTCTGCTGTTCGACAAAAACACACCGTTCCTTGAGCTATCGCCGCTGGCGGCATACGATATGTACAACAACGATGCCCCGGCCTCCGGGCTTATCACCGGTATCGGTGTGGTGCACGGACGGGAAGTGATGGTTATCGCCAACGATGCCACCGTCAAAGGGGGCACGTACTACCCGATTACCATCCTCAAACATGCCCGCGCCCAGCGTATCGCACAGGAAAATAATCTGCCCTGCATTTATCTGGTCGATTCCGGCGGTATTTACCTGCCGTTACAATCCGGGGTTTTCCCCGATAAAGACCACTTCGGGCGCATCTTCTATAATCAGGCTCGCATGTCGTCCATGGGTATCCCCCAAATCTCGGTGGTACTTGGATCATGTACTGCCGGCGGGGCCTATCTACCGGCCATGTCGGACGAGACTGTAATTGTCCGCAAGCAGGGGACGATCTTTATTGGCGGCCCGCCTCTGGTCAAGGCGGCTACCGGCGAGGTGGTTACTGCTGAAGAACTCGGTGGCGCCGATGTACACTGCCGCACCTCCGGCGTAACCGACCACTACGCGCAGGACGATAAACATGCCCTGCAATTGGCCCGAAATATTATCGAAAATTTCAATCGTCGCGATAAATTCGACCTCGAAATGGCTGACCCCGAAGATCCGTATTATGACCCCGATGAACTTCATGGCGTTGTTCCCAATGATATTCGGAAGCCTTATGATGCCCGCGAGGTCATCGCCCGGCTGGTGGACGGCTCGAGATTCCATGAGTTCAAGGAGCTCTACGGCATGACCCTGGTCTGCGGTTTTGCCCGCATTATGGGATACCCGGTCGGTATTCTGGCCAACAACGGTATCCTCTTTTCGGAATCATCTTTGAAAGGCGCGCACTTTATCGAACTGTGCACCACAAGGAAAATTCCTCTGCTCTTTTTGCAGAATATCACAGGTTTCATTGTCGGCCGGAAGTATGAGGCCGGAGGTATTGCCCGTGATGGCGCCAAACTTGTGCATGCCGTGGCCAATGCCCAGGTGCCGAAATTCACCGTCGTCATTGGCGGCTCTTACGGCGCCGGCAATTACGCCATGTGCGGGCGAGGTTATTTCCCGCGCCTGCTCTGGATGTGGCCTAATTCGAAAATATGCGTTATGGGCGGCGAACAGGCCGCCGATGTGCTCGCCTCGGTCAAGGTTCGTCAGCTCGAACGCGAGGGCAAAAAACTGACGCCCGAGGGAATTGAAGAAATCCGTAAACCGATTCTGGAAAAATACGAAGCCGAAGCTTCGCCGTACTATTCCACCGCTCGTCTCTGGGATGACGGCATAATCGGCATGACCGACACCCGCGAGGCCATTGCACTCGGGATTTCGATGTCGCTCAATGCCGATATCCCCGATCAGAAATACGGCGTCTTCAGGATGTAGGTGACAAAAGTGAGTTATAGTACCTTAAAATACGAAATCAGGGAAAGTATCGCTTATATCACTTTCTGCCGTCCCGAGGTCCACAATGCCTTCAACGATACTGTCATCTATGAGATGACCGACTTATTCAATAAACTGAATGAAGAGAAGGAACTCCGGGCTGTCGTTCTTACCGGTGAAGGTAAATCGTTCTGTGCCGGGGCCGATCTTAACTGGATGAAACGGGTCATCACCCAGTCATTCGAGGAAAACCTCAAAGAATCGAATGCGCTGGCCGACCTGTTTGCCATGATTTATAATTTCCGTTGCCCCGTCATCGGAAAGATCAATGGCGCCGCTATCGGCGGCGGAGTAGGCTTCGTTGCCGTCTGTGATATCGCCATCGCGGGCGAAAAAGCGGTCTTTTCCTTTTCAGAGGTGAAAATCGGCCTTGTTCCGGCCTGTATCGGTCCCTATGTCGTTAAAAAAATCGGCGAGGGGAAGGCCCGCGAGTTTTTTATAACCGGCGAACGGATGAAGGCGAAAAAGGCGTTCAAAATCGGCCTTGTCAATGACTATGTCAATGATGACAAACTCGATGAGGCGGTAAATGATCTCCTTAAGATGATAAAATCATCCGGTCCCGAGGCGATTGCGGTGGCCAAAATTCTGGCATCATCGGTGCCGAATATGAGCGAAGATGAATACAAACCGTTCACAGCAGAGATGATTGCCAAACTTAGAATTTCCGATGAGGGACAGGAAGGTATGAATGCCTTCCTCGAAAAACGAAAACCAAAATGGATTAAGAAATAAATGGCTGACAAATATTTCAAAAAGATACTTGTTGCCAACCGCGGCGAAATAGCCATGCGCGTAATTAATGCCTGCCGACTGCTTGGTATCCCGACTCTGGCGGTTTATTCAACCGCCGATAAAGAAGCCGTGCATACTCGGTCGGCTGACGAGGCGGTCGAAATTGGCCCTCCCCCGCCCAATGAATCATATCTGGCGATTGACAGGATTATAGATGTGGCGAAGCAATTCGACTGCGATGCCATCCATCCCGGTTACGGTTTTCTGGCCGAAAATCCGCTTCTGCCCGAAGCCTGCGGAAAGGCCGGGATCATCTTTATCGGTCCGTCGGCCGATGCCATGCGGTTATTGGGCAACAAGGTCCAATCAAGAATTAAAATGGCTGATGCCGGAGTACCTTTAATTCCCGGTATGAAATCGGCCGGCGCCAGTCTCGAACAATTCGAGGAAGCCGCCGAAAAAGCCGGCTACCCGGTTCTTATCAAGGCCGCCGCAGGAGGCGGCGGTAAAGGGATGCGTATTGTTCGCTCCGCCGAAACACTCAAAGAATCGATCGAGGCCGCTATGCGTGAGGCCAAAAACGCCTTCGGGGATGATACCGTATATCTGGAAAAATATGTTGAAAATCCAAGACATATCGAGTTCCAGGTTCTGGCCGACAATCATGGCAACACCATTCATCTCTTCGAGCGGGAATGTTCCATCCAAAGACGGCATCAGAAAATTATCGAGGAGACACCCTCGACCGCCTTAACTTCTGAAATCCGTGAGAAAATGGGTGCGGCCGCAGTTAAGGTCGCCGAGGCGGCCGGATACCGCAATGCCGGCACGGTTGAGTTTCTTTACGATACCGAAGGCGGCTTTTACTTCCTTGAAATGAATACGCGTATTCAGGTCGAGCACCCGGTAACCGAGATGGTCACCGGCGTTGATCTGGTGGTCGAACAGATAAGGATCGCGGCCGGGGAACCTATATCAGACTATGTCCGCAATATCTCACAGCGTGGTCATTCAATAGAATGCCGTATATATGCCGAGGACGGTGAGGATAATTTCATGCCTTCGTCAGGTAAAATACTGTACAATGAAGAACCGGTTGGCCCAGGTATCCGCGTCGATTCCGGTGTTGCCGCAGGCACCATGGTCGGTGTCGAATATGATCCCATCCTGGCTAAATTAATCGTCCATGCACCCGACCGGGACATGGCCATCAACAAGATGATAAACGCCCTGAAAGATTATCGTATTCTCGGGATTAAAACCTCGCGCCGGTTTATGATCGATGTTCTCGAGCATACCGAATTCAGATCCGGCCGGACATACACCAGTTTTATCGAAACGCACATGGCGGGCCGTAAGGTCGATACCGATGAAGTATCATCGCTTGCGGCGGCGGTGTCATCCGCGGCCATGATGCGCAAAGTCAACGCGTCTGTCGGTGGAGGTAAAAAAGAAATGCGGCCGTCACCCTGGCAGACTATCGGCCCGTGGGAGATCGGCATGAGGATTGGAAAATGAAAAACGAATTCATACACAATGATGAATTGATCGAGACCGAAATGGAAATTACCTCCGACGGGGTCGATGTGGCCGTCGGCGATAGCACCTACCACATTGTCGAACTGACCGAGGGGAAATACCGGGTGGAGGCCAACGGTATGAAAAAAACCGTCTGTTGCGTTGTCAATGCCGATAAGACTTTCCTCGATATAGACGGCCTGCTCATAGAACTGGGGATTCCCTCTGAAGACGGCAACTCATCAGGCGGCGCCGGTGCAGTGGCCGGGGAAAAAGATAAAATCTTCGCTCCGATGCCCGGCAAGATCGTCAAACTCCTTGTCAAGGAAGGGGAGACCGTGGCCGAAAAAACGCCGATGGTGATTGTCGAAGCGATGAAAATGGAACATCAGGTAAATGCCGCGGCCGCGGGTGTTGTCAAGAAGATCAATTTCGCCGACGGCGACCAGGTCGATACAGAGACGCCCATCATCGAGCTGGAGATTGAAGAAAAAGAGGAATAGTACTAATCGTAAAATAAATTAATCGGGACCCAAACCTTGCTATGGTCGGGTCTTTAATTTTGCGGAAGAAAACTTCAGTCCGATACGAAATGGTATATAGGTCAGAACATCATATTCCCCAAAATCGACGGTATATCTTATATCAACAAAAAAGCCGTACCCCGGCCTGATAGGATGATCAATCCCTACGCCGAAATTCAAGCCCAGGTTGGTCTCGGTCCCGGTTTTGGATTCCTTGTCGAAACTGTCGCCCCAGAGCCGCTCACCGTTGGAATAGCTCATATAAGACATACTGAGACCAAATATAAAATACGATGCCAGCCGATTGGGTCTCTGTTCGCGAGTGAACAGCTTCAGATCAGTTCCGATTTCAAACATCTTCAGGGATTCGTTGTCCTCATGCGGGAAAGAACTGAAATACAGGCGCGGTTCTATTTCGAGAATACGTGCCAATTCATAACCCAGACCGAAACCGATATTGGGACCGATGCTGTACTCCTGTTTGACTGTCGACGGGCTTATTGGTGCAGAAAGACCCGCCGCGACCGTCACCGTACCGGCTTTTCTCTCGGCATGCAGGCTGGTACCATATAGTAGAAATAGAAATAAGGCACTAACGAATATTTTCATATAAACTTAAGGAAACAAAAATTAGATACTTGTCAATGGTGATATAATGCGTGTATGGTAATGCTGGCTGGGTAACAATAGTGGTGGATAATGTAAAAACATGTACATAAAAAAGCCGGGAAAATATCCCGGCTTTTTTGTCTACTAAAGACCAAAAATCAATCCAACATGGAAAGGAACATAAGTAATATTGTCGTCCTCGGCCATTATAATTACGTATTTGCCATCGACAAACAAGCTCATTTTCGGTGAAATAGCAATCTCCATACCGGCGCCGAATTCAACCGTGAAATCGGTTTCACTCTCGTCAATTTCCATTGTCTCACTTTCGCCTTCATAGGTCATCTCAAGATCCGAGAAGCTGACGCTGGTCATACCCAAACCGCCCAGAAAATACGGAGTGATTTTGGATTCATCCCCGGCCGGAACGGCCAATTTGACATCCGCACCGAAACCAATTGCATTTATAGAACCACCATCAAGCTCAATACCTTCAACCGAATAACCCAGTTCTTCTTCAAGCTCTTCGATGAATGCGTCTTCATCAAGACCAAAACTGTTGTAATTGATCCTGGGCACGATGCTGAACATCTCGTTTATCTGGATTTCAACACCGCCTCCGACATTAAAGCCCATTTCATAGTAATCTGTGAAGTCATCCGGTCCCATGGGCATGGATAGTCCCGGGCCCACAAAAACCGACGCTTTGATTGTCTGCTGAGCCGATGCATTAATAGCTACGGCAAACAACAAAGCCATCATAACTGCCAGTACCTTTTTCAAATCAACCTCCTGAAAATGTTAATAATGTTTAAAAATAATACTATTATGGTTATAATTTATCCTTCCACTTGTCGTTAATGAGCTAGTGTAACTTCTTTTCTGTAAAATTGGATATTGTTATTCCGGGAGAAGTTTCGGAAAAGAGCTTGCAAAAGTGGGTCATTCCCACACTCCTTTAGAAGGTATTGAAAACAACGAAAGGAG
>QNAH01000453.1 GCA_003641425.1 Candidatus Zixiibacteriota bacterium | reverse complement strand
TTGCAAATAATCATGCCAAAACTCGATTCTCCGTAATCTAAGAAAAAACTCTCGAGGAAATCCCACAATTGTTATAAAAACAAAGGACAGTCCCGAAAAACTGCCCTTTGTCATCAGTCTGACGGCGGCTTCAGGCCGCCGTTTTTATTTCGGAATTTTCACCCGGAATTCGGCGCCGCCGTCTTCCGGAGAAAAGACTTCGATCCTGCCCCCGAATTCTTCGACAATCTGATGGACTATCGAAAGGCCCAAACCGGTCCCCTTATCACGGGTTGTGAAGTATGGGGTGAAAATCTTGTTTCTTATGTTTTCGGGGATTCCGGGACCTGTATCTTTTACGGAAAGGATCAGAGATTCGGATTCCTCTTTAAAGCCGATAATAACCTCACCGCCCATTTTTTCACATGCCTGGACAGCATTACGAACAAGATTGATTACCAGCTGTTTGAATCGATCCTCCGAGACGGATGCAAATACTTCAGGCTGTATATCGGCGACAATTTTGATATCATCCCGCTGAATACCCAGATCGACCAGCTTTATCGTGTCATCAAGAACGTCCGAAATATTTATATCCTGCGATGCCTTTCCCCTGTCGCGAGCCATCGACAGGAAGCGATTGACTATATCATTAAGCCTGCCGGCTTCGGTTTTAATCTGGCCGGCAAAAGCATTGAACTCATCAATATTCTCCTTCGGCTCAAACTCTCCCAGTAGCCTTTGAGCCGCTATCGATATTGCATTGAGCGGATTTCTGATCTCATGGGCCACACCGGCCGCCAGGTCGCCAAGCTCGGTCAGACGCTCGCGCCGTCGGGCCGACTCTTCCAGCTCCCTGATATGCGTGTAATCATAAATAACCGCCACCGCTCCGGTCAAGTCACCCTTTTCATCGTGAATCCGGCCGGTATTTATAAGAAGATGCTTGCTCCCGGCAGGTATCCGCAAAGTCTCCTCATCCTCGCCGGCTTTTTTTTCACCGGATAAAACCTTATCGAGCGAGATTATGGAGTGGAATTTTAACGCCGACCATTGCCGCCCGACAACATCGTTTTCAACAGCTTCAAAGATATTCAAAAATTGACGATTAACCATCTCCACCCGGCCGTCACAACCGACGGCGATGATACCGGCGTTTATACTTTCAAAGACTTTTTCAGATAATGATTTCATCTGCCGGTAAGATTGATCCAGATAAATTCGTTTTTGTTTGCCGCTGAGATACAACGCCGCTAATAACAGCGCCGCAAAAATAAGAAAACTTAAAAATATCATCTGGCGATTATAACCGGCGACTATCTCATAATATTTGTCCAGCGGTATGCCCAGACGGAATATTCCCTCGGAATACTCAACCGATGAAAATCGTTTGGCCAATTCCAAAATCGGAGCGCCCTCGGATTCATACTCCCGCCAGACTACCGAATCGGCGGCCAGGGCCGCCTGGAGAAACGGGTCTTTTTCAATTTTCAGAACCGGGCCTATTTTTCGCGATGAAAAAATGATTCCTTCCATGGTTTGAAACATGATATACTCGACCCCGACTTCCCGGGCTATATTCTGAACGAGAAAGCCGATCCCGATATTTTCCTTGGCCTGCGAGTAAAAGAGAGCATCGGATGCGATAACAATGACATATTTCTGGTCGGATGTCCGGGTCAGGAAATAAAGGCGGACATCCCCCGGAACATTTCCCTCGACAAATTGAAAACTGGTCTGATTGACGGTATCGGCCAGCAGACTTTTCATCGCCGGGATTATATAACCATAGATGCTGTTTATATTGACAAAAACACTTCTGGCGCCCGATGCCTTCAGGTTCATCTCATTATCAAAAATCAGGATGGCATCGACACCATAGCCCGATGCAAAATCGGCCAATTCCGGCGCCGAAAACTCGAGATTCGGCCGGGTCTCGAGAAATCCCGCCAGATCGGAGAATTTTTCCTGGACCAGCAAATCGAAAAAAGTATTGGCCTTGATGGCATTATCGGCCGACAACGTCAGGCTTTCGAGCAAAGCGGCTCCCTGGCGCCGAAGTAACTGTAAATTGTCGCTTCGGCTTTTTTGAATTCCGAGATAGGTAAGAATAAAAAGCAGAATGCCAAAAATGACAGCCAGAGGAAGAATAAATCTTCCCCGGATAAAATCATACTTTCGGTTTGAATTTAAACTCGGCATGGATTAAAATTAGAACTTTTAGAGGATGTGGTCAATGATTTAATTCAGACTTATGCCGGGACTATATTCTCGCGAGCCTCATCATTTACACTTTTGGAACATGAGTCTCTATTGATCGGAATCCTCACTTCAAAAATAGATTTGGAATCCTCGCCGCTGTGGTAGGACAGCTCGCCGTTGTGATTGTCCACAATATTTTTGCAGGTTATAAGACCCAGCCCGGTACCTTCCCGTTTGGTGCTGAAACGCTTTACAAACAGATTACTAATATGCTCCGGCGGCACTCCTTCTCCCGAGTCGGCCACTTTTATCACCGCGGTATGAGATTCTGCCTCGATAGCGGTACTGACAACAAGCCAGCGGTTATCCTCCACGTCGGCCACAGCCTCGGCCGCATTTCTGATCAGGTTGACCAGCAAATGCTGTATCTG
>QNAH01000452.1 GCA_003641425.1 Candidatus Zixiibacteriota bacterium | reverse complement strand
CGAATACGTCCTGGTGGCTTACGGGCCGGACTCTCGTCGCGACAATCCACCCGGGTATGGCTACCCGTACATGCCTTCAAACGGCCTCAACAGTCTGGGCGATATCTGGCTTCGCTCCGGAGGCGTCACAAGCGACACTCAGTGATTGTCACCAATGCCTTTTACAGGCAGCGCCAAAACAGGATACCAACCCATCATCATTCAATCGAAAACATGGAGTACAGAATCGCAACCGAAAGTTGATCCAAGATGAGGGACATCGAAATCCTATGTCCGTCGACGACCTGAAAGAAAGAATGAGGGGATGGATCACGACCGACTATACTGCTGTTGTGTTTTCGATCTCCGACGAGCCGGTGGCCTACGCCCTGTTCCGTGAAGAGCCAAACGAGGTCTATCTCAGGCAGTTCTTTGTCAGACGGGACAAGCGCCGACAAGGCATCGGTCGTGAAGCGATGAAGCTGCTCATCGAGAAGGTGTGGCCAACGTCAAAACGGTTAACCGTTGAGGTGTTATGTCAAAACCAAGCCGGAATAGACTTCTGGAGATCTATCGGTTATAAGGACCATTGCCTTACTTTGGAGATTATGCCTGGGTCGTTATCGAGCCGGCAGATCTTCTCGGGAGGGCGAGCCTCCTGGTGAGCCGTTCTTCTCTTCAATGACAACGGCTCGGCGGGAGCCTCGCCTTCTCCCAAACGCAATGAGATTGAGTCTGTGGAACACACTTCCGGTTGGATAAGAAAGGAACAGAGTAATGAGTACCCTGCGAATTACCTGTCTGGTCATTGCCGTCACAGCTTTTGCGTCACTGGTCTCACCTCCCGCATCGCAGGCGCAGAGAGGGCGAGGTAAGGGTCCCGAGGTGGTTTCGCCGGAAGTCTCAGCGGACGGCCAGATTACGTTTCGCATTCTTGCACCCAAGGCGGAATCGGTGCAGCTGACCGGCGGCGATATCCCGGAAGTCGGTCAGGGCAAAGAGATGACCAAGGATGACGACGGGGTTTGGGAAGTAACGCTCGGTCCGGTCGGTCCAGGGGCATACCGGTACAGGTTCAATGTGGACGACGTCCCGACAGTCGATCCGCAAAATCCTTCTACAAGCGAGTCGAATAGCACCGTGTGGAGTCTGGTCTGTGTTCCCGGATCCGATTTCATGGATACGAAGAACGTTCCTCACGGCGCGCTTTCAATTGTTACCTACTATTCGTCTTCACTGGATCGGCCCCGCCGGATGCATATTTATACGCCGCCCGGATATGAATCGGGCGAGGGGAAATACCCGGTTTTTTATCTCTTGCACGGTGCCTCCGACAGCGATGCTTCGTGGACAACGGTCGGCAGGGCGCAATTCATCCTCGATAATCTTATAGCGGCAAAGAAAGCCAAACCGATGATCGTTGTCATGCCAAACGGTCACACGAGCCGGTTTCGTTGGGGGAACAGGCTATCCTCGGACGACTTTATTGAAGATTTTGTGAACGACATAAAGCCTTATGTGGAGAAGAACTATCGCGTATACACCAACTCAAAGAATCGCGCGATTGCCGGACTGTCTATGGGTGGCGCACAGACGCTGAACATCGCCATACCCCATCTGGGCGATTACAGTTATATCGGTGTTTTCAGTTCCGGCATCTTCGGAATCACAGGGAGAGGACCTGGGGGAGACAGCGGTCCGTCATGGGAGGAACGACACAAAGAAATTCTGGATAACGATGAGCTCAAGAAGGACCTCGAACTCTTTTGGTTCGCCATAGGCGAAGACGATTTCCTGCTCGAGACGTCGCAGGCCACGGTGGAGATGCTCAAGAAGCACGGGTTCGAAATTGTTTCTAAGGAAACGTCCAGAGGTCACGTCTGGCTCAACTGGCGCGACTATCTGCATGAGTTTGCGCAGAAGTTGTTCAAGTAGGCGGTGGGTTGCGCTACAAGAGCCTCTTGCTCCTGCGTTGCCCCGACTGCCTTCGCAAGGACAAATCCGAGCAATCGGGACTACCCGCTGCCCGCGAGAGAATACGGGGAAGGGCGAAGCTCCCGCTGAGCCGCGTACGAGAAAGAGAATCCGGCTCACAAGTGAGTTCGCCCATCATCTTCTGAATTGCCTATGAGAAAAGCCGGAGAGAACTTCTGGATTTCGTGAAGATTTCTCCGGCTTTCGTATTCCTTGATGAGAAAACGTAGAGGACTACTGATGAATCGCCCAGTCCTCGACCGCTTGTCGCTCGGGAGCCGGAGCATACAGGCCGAAGATGTGTCCCGGGCTGACGCCGTCAGGCGATGTGAATCTCGTCCCCGTCCATGTAAATATCCACGCCCAGAGGACTGACATCCGGCGGCGTCGTGAATAGAGGCTCCTGAACCGGTTCCCATTCCCCAGCCTCGTTCAGCTGCCGATGCTGGAACTGAGTTCCCTCGCTTGGGAAATGGCTGCTGCCTTTCGATACAGTCAGAATCACGCTACGCCTTGACGCACCGGGAAGGATAATCATGTCCATTCCCATGTCGTGCACGTCTCCTACGTAATCCTCTCCAAGGATCTCCGGCATGGTTAGAAACTGAAACTCCGGTTCCCAGATATCGTCCTGAGCAGAATACGTCCACTGGATGATCTCGTACCCAATGT
>QNAH01000451.1 GCA_003641425.1 Candidatus Zixiibacteriota bacterium | reverse complement strand
GGGGATATGCCGCCGGTCACTGGGGCGAATATTACTCAGGATAAATACTGAAACGACAGCTGTCAGCTATGGAGACCGGGTATATTTCGACGCCCGGCTGTACTTGATTCGCGGCGGGAAAAATCCGGCCGGGCTGGATTACAAGCGTTATCTGAATCTCAAAAGCGTTTTCGGGGTATGTTATCTTCCCAACCAGTTTACATTGCAGATTGACACTCCAGGGAGCGGTCATTTTTATTCGGTGATAAATCGTATCCGGGGTGCCGTTATCGATGTTTTCAATCAGTCTTTGAGTGAGGATGCATCGTCAATGGCGGCGGGTTTCTTGATCGGTTACACCAGGGATATATCACCCGATATTTACAGCCTGTTTCGCGACAGCGGGACATTGCACCTGCTGGCCGTATCCGGTTCCAATGTGGGACTGGTGGTGGTGCTGTTTGTCTTTCTATTGCGGGCTTCGCCGATAAAACCCGGCGGCAGGACAGTATTGCTTTTGATGATTATCATCGTCTTTTCTTTTCTGGCATACAATCAGCCGTCGGTGGTGCGGGCCTCAGTGATGGCATCGCTGGTCCTGATCGGCCGTTTCTTACAGCGGAAAGTCGAACTGAATAATATTATAGCGGCGACAGCGCTGATTATCCTGCTGTTTCGCCCGGCCGATCTGTTCGATATCGGCTTTCAACTGTCGTTTGTCACCGCCTGGGGGCTGATATTTTTTATCCCGAGAGTTATTAAGCCGTTGAAACCGATCCAGGGTTCATGGTACTACAAATATCTGATATTTCCTTTCCTGATCTGTTTTGTCGCCCAGGTTGTCTCGATGCCGTTGAGTATTTACTACTTTCAGCGTCTGCCGCTGGTGTCATTCGTTTCTAACCTAATAATTGTCCCGCTGGTGAGTGTTGTCGTTATCGGTGAGTTGATCCTACTGATCGCCTATTTGATCCTGCCGTACCTGGGATTGTGGGCCGGATCGATTCTCAATTTGTTAATTCATGCAACACTGGCACTGTTGCGAATTTTCGGTTCCGGAGAAACCGGTCTGCTGTTTAAGCAGAATATTCCCGGTATCGCGCTGTGTGTCTATTATGCCTTCCTGGTGATTATCTCGCTGGCACTGTATTCGCGCCGTCTGAGAAGGGTTGCCGTGCTCTTCGCCCTGCTGACGGCCAACCTGATTTTGATCACCGGGGGTGGAAGAGCGGAAAAGGACAGATGCTTCACTGTCTTTTCGGTGCCGGGCGGGATCGTATCGGTCAATCGGGCGGGGACGACGCAGATGATTCTGAGCGACCTGACTTTGAAGGATTATTCAATCACCGAAAGAATTATCGGGCCTTATCTGGAAAGCCAAAATATTGCCCCGGATAAAATATTTGTTCTCTCGACCGGTTATCAATGCATGAAGGAATGCAATTATATTTTGAATATATTTGATTCCGCCTTTTTATATATTCCTTCAACCGCCGTGAATATTTTTTCCGATGTCTGCCGGGCCGATGACAGGCGGGATTATGGCGCACAGGTGATTACTTATGATGAAATGTTTCAACAGGTTAACCGGGGTGACGAGGGGGCGGTCGTATCCGGCCGAAGTCTCATTTACAATTTCGGATTCAGCGGCCTGATTTTTGCGGGCAACGACTGCGATTTTGAAATTATTCAGGAGTCAATTCCTCCTGATTATCATGGCTGTGTTTTGGTCAAGGCTCGAATAGATGAAAAAGATCTTGATCAGTTTGTATCCGGCAATCCAGAAAAGTGGAGATATATTGTCTGCAATAGGGTTACGGCGGCGGCCGCCCGGGCAATCGACGGGGAACGGTATAAACAGTCACCCCTTCCTGAACTTGTTGAAACGTCGCAAGTTGGCGCCGTGGATCTGATTTTCGAAAACGGCGAGTTTCATATCAAGAAATAAAAATCATTCCAATTGACAGTTAAGATTGCGGTTGAAAAACCCGATAAAATTAAAGAAATACAAGAACTACAGGGATTTCCCGGTTTGCATCCGGGAGTTATAGAGACTGACTATGAGTTTAACTGGGAACCTTAAGACAGTATCATTTTCCGACATACTACAGTTGCTGGCGACCGGCAAGAAGACCGGTATTTTGCAGGTCTCGACCAAGGCTCGCCAGAAGGAAATCGCCTTTAAAGACGGCAGTATAATCCACGCGTCGTCGATCAATGCCAGCGAGGATTTACTGGGGAACCTGCTTTTAAGGCGGGGCAAGATTTCGAAGGTCGATCTGGAAAAGGCGATCGCACTTCACAAGCAGACCGGGCGACAGCTTGGTACCACGCTGGTGGATATGAACCTGTTTGACAAGGACGAGATTATCGAATGTCGCAAGATGCAGATCGAGGAGATCGTCTATAATCTGTTCAGCTGGCAGGAGGGTGAATTCAAGTTCCTTGAAAACGCCGCTCCCAAAAAGATACTCCTGCCGATCGAACTCAATACCATGAACATCATCATGGAAGGGACGCGCCGGATCGACGAATGGGTCGAGATCCAGAAATTACTTCCCCCGGATGATGTCAGGCTTCGTTTGACAACTTCGCCAAAGACAAAAAAAGACGAGGTCAGGATGACGCTTGAGGAATTCAAGGTCCTGTCTCT
>QNAH01000450.1 GCA_003641425.1 Candidatus Zixiibacteriota bacterium | reverse complement strand
TGTGCTGAATGATGAGATGGTGCTGGATTACTATTACTGCCTGGGCCTGGACTGGGACCCCGAGACCGAGGTCATGTGGGCTTCGCATGCCATGGACCAGCGCATCTGTGGTTACGCTTATAACGGCGAAGAGATAACCGAAACGGTCGCTGATTTCCGGGTGGCTGCCATAATCGTCGGTTGTGCGCACTATGACGGCATCCTTTATGCGTGCAAATGGGACGGGCAGGGTCATATCTTCCGGTATGATGAAGAAGGCGAGGATCTCGGCGATTTGAATACCGGCTATCCATATATTATGGATGTGGCAGTGGACGACGAGCAGGAGTATCTTTACGCCATCGCCTATGCGCCCGGTGACATGGACCGGTGTTTTGACATCATCATCTATGATATTGCCAACGATTATGAAGATATAGCCACCATCCCGAACGCGGATTATGTTGATCTCCCGAACGATCAGTACCGCCTGCGCATTACCTGGGCGCCCGAGCATGAGGAAGGACATTTCTGGATTTCAGGTAATGAATTTATGGCTCAGCAGTTTGATATCAGGCAGGAGGACGATGAATGGGTGTGCGAGCTGATCCAGGAATTCAGCATGGAAGACGTGACCGACGTCAGCTCATTCGGTATCGCTCATGATGGTGAGAATTTATGGGTCAGCACCGCCAACGCTGAACAGCAGAACGACAATACTGTTTTCATCGTTGACGACGGCATTGTGGAAACCGGTTGGTTTACGGCCGACCCCGAGGAGGGTCAGATCGCCGGCGGTGAAGATGCGACGATCAACATCACTGCGGCAGCCGGGGAGTTCGAAGCGGGCGAGTATGAATTGATCGCCAGGATACAACTGGACGACGATGCTGAAACCAGGATTGACATCGCCGCGGTTATGATTATCGATGATCCTGTTGCGCAGCTTACCGGCACTGTTACGGATCCCGCCACGGATGAACCGGTTGAAGATGCAACGGTTTCGATGGACTATTACTTGATGGAGAGGATCACCGACGATGAGGGCGGTTATGGATTTGCTGACCTGCCCTTGAGGGAATATGAGTTTACCGTCACCAAACCGGATTATATCCCGGCCGTCGAATCGATCGACCTGGACGAAGAGGGTGAGTTTGAATTGAATTTCGATCTACTTCATTCGGAGTTCACACCGAGTCAGGACGAGTTCGAGATATCACTCGAGCCCGACCTTGAATACACCATTGATTTTGATGTCGCCAACGGCGGCACCGGCACCCTGGTTTACAGCTCACAGCGCCGGCTGCTTGGCAACGCCAACGCCGATCCGTGGGACATCCGCATCGACACGAACGCCGAGGAAGCCGCCCAGGACAACCAGTTGAACGGCCTGGTCGTCGTTGACGGGATGTTCTACGTCTCCGGCGGCAACAACGGCGATGATGCCAACAAGATTTACGTCTTCAACGGCGACGGCCAGTTGCAGCGGGAGTTCGACCAGTTTCACGAATCCCGCTACGGGATGCGCGACCTGACCTGGGACGGCAGCCTGATCTGGGGCGCCGACGGCACGACCCTGTACGGCTTCAACACGGACGGCGAACTGGTCGAGACCGTCGAGGGCCAGGCGCGCTCCTACCGTTCGCTGACCTGGGACCCCGACCACGAACTGTTCTGGTCGGCTGACGTGACGACCGACATCTTTTCGACCGACCCTGAGGGAAATGAAGGTGACAGGATCGAAGTGCCCGACGAAATACGCATCTACGGGTTGTCCTACTGGGCGGACGATCCGGACGGCTACTGCCTGTACGTGTTCAGCCGCGGCGAGCGTGAGGGCGTTGACATCCAGGTGAACAAGGTCAACGTCGAAGACGGCGACATGGTTCTGGTCCGCGAGCTGGGCGTTGACGGCCGGCCGGGCGGGATCAACATCACCAACCAGTACGACGTTTACAGCCAGGTGTTGGCGGGAATTGTCCAGTCGCCCGACCGGATAGTGGTGTGGCAGCTCGAGGCTCGGCGGGACTGGTTCCAGATCGATCCCGAGGCGGGTCAGATCGCCGCCGGCGAGAGCGCAGGTTTCCAGTTGACGCTTGATGCGACGGGTCTTCCGGTCGACAACACGTTCGAGGGCGAGGTGGTGTTCACGCATGACGGCGTGGGCGGCGAGACGATCCTGTCGGCGACGCTGGATGTTGTCGAGGGCGAGGTGCACACGTTCCGCGACCTTGACCTGGGCATCGGCTGGAACCTGGTTTCGGCGAACCTTCAGCCGGACGACGAGGACGTCGAGGTTATCATGTCTGACCTGGTCGATGCGGGTCTGTTGATCATGATGAAGGACGGCGCGGGACATTTTTACCGTCCGGACCACGAGTTCAACAACATTCCGGGCTGGTACGTCGACCAGGGTTACCAGGTGAAGATGCGTGATGCGGCGCGTCTTCGTCTGTGGGGCATGTCGGTTTTGCGCGACGAGCCGATCGATCTTGAACAGGGCTGGCAGATCGTATCGTACTACCCTCGTTTTCCGGTCGAAGCGACGCTGGCGTTGTCTGGCATCGAGGATCACCTTTTGATAGCCAAGGACGGTTTCGGGAACTTCTACGTACCTTCGTGGGACTTCAGCAACATGGGCGAGATGTGCGAGGG
>QNAH01000449.1 GCA_003641425.1 Candidatus Zixiibacteriota bacterium | reverse complement strand
TTTTTTTAATTCCTGCGGTAACTTATCGATCATATGCAGATGGTTCGGAGCTGGTATGGCCCTCCCTGAAGCTGTAATTCTTTTATGAAACCTGTTGAGGAGCTTTACAGGAGCAGTATCTAAAGTAAAATGGAGTGATCCCATGGGAGAAGGAGAGAAAATTTCCAGGTGAACCGGCTTAATTCGAAACTCTACTCCGATAGATTCTTTCATGGACAGGACTCCTTTTCAGTGAATGAATTCCCGCTATTTATAACTTACCATCATGGGTAGAGGGGCTCTCAACTTGATAGCGCCCGGAACGGGACACACATGAACACAACTGCTTTCATGCCAGCACTCTTCAGGATAAGTCACCACCGGTACCTCTTTCTTTATTGAACCATAGAATACGTCTCCTGGGCACTGCCTCCAACACTTTCCACAAGCATTACAAAGTTCCGGATCTATTACTGGCGGCATTTCTTCCTCCTCTCAACAGAATAATGATTAATTCCTGATTGCTGATTGACCACTAATCAATTGTTCAATTCAATTAATCTAATTTTTGCCAATTTCCAACAAAGACCCCGTCCTTCCTTGTTACAAGAAGCTGTTTATCCAGCAGCGGATTTGCGAAAGGATAGTCCGGCCGGTGATGGCTGCGTCTTGTTTCTTTTCTTTCCCCGGCTGCAAATATCACTGCCGCACCCAGGTCAAGTAAATTCAGCACCTCGAAACATCGACCTAACTCATGCCCGTTGCGGGCTACAAGTGATTTGGGTATCTTATCTTTAAGAATGGATAGGTTCAGGGAGGCTTGATCAAGTAATGTCTCCGACCTTGTCAATCCTACATACGCGCTCATTAATTCCTGGATAGCTGTATTGGCCTCTTTCCAATCTGCACCTGTCTTTCGTCCCAGGATATCCTTTACAAGGGCTATCTTATCTTCAACCTGTTCCTTCGTATTCTTAGGGTTACCAAGGCTGGCAGTCTTCACATATTTGGCCATGTTCTCACCGGCTATCCATCCCCATATGACAGCGCGAGGCATACCAAGCTGGTTCTCATCACCGGCAGCATATAGACCTTTGACTGTTGTCTCCGATCGTTTATTATAGAGCAGACCTCCAGTTAATATTTGCTCGTATCTCCCAAATTCTATAATGTGTTTCTTGAAATCAATGCCCTCCTCCTCCAAAAAGGCCAGAAGGCCCTCGTTCCCTTCATGACTCAGCCAGTAAGTCATGTAATCAAGATCCTCTTGAGGAGCAGCCCGGCAATCCATATAGACAGGCCCCCTGCCTGAGTTCATGTAGTCGTCAAACACCTGGGGATAGGCATCGGCTATTATGTCTCCGCGATGCCTATCAGGCTTGGAGGCAAAGGGACCAACAGGATTCCCGGAAGGATTGGTGAAAACGCCGATCCAAGTCCCCTTGCCTGCCCTGGCAAAGTTCTTGGGACCTGCCCAGCGTCCGGTAAACTCCAAATTCATTAAAGCCGCACCTGCACGGAGGGCCATAGCCCTGCCATCGCCCGTGTTAAAAGGGCAGTTAGGCATATTAAACATTAAACCTGTGAAACTCTTGTAAAGTCTGGTACAGCATCCAGTACCCAGAAAAACCGTTTTGGCATGGAATTCTATTATATTGTCATCCCAGGTGTTGTAACCCAGCGCGCCGGTAACCCGGTCATCATCCTTTAGCAGCTCAAAGACGGTGACCCTGTTCATTATTTTGACCCCGCACTTCTTGGCCTGTTTGGTCAGTAGGGTTTTCTGCTCGCCACCGGCGTATTTCAGAAAGATGTTGGGAAGGCCGGCAAGGTTATGTCCGGCAAATTCCCGCCTCCCCTGGTATGTCATGTCTAAACCCCAGCTCTCCCAGATCTTTACCATTTCAAATGACCTGTCCAGCCATATCTGTTCCATTGAGGACCGACCCTCAAAAGATGCAAGTGAATGCCTGAGGGAAGCCAAAACCGGCTTGGTGTCATTACCATGGTATTCCGGTATATAGGAAAAGAAATGGTCGTTACCTGCGCCGCCATTTCCACTTCGCAAAGTATTGCCTTTGTCGGCAAGGACCACATCCTTTACTCCAAGGTCAGCCGCCCTTATCGCAGCCATTAGTCCTGCGGGACCGCCTCCTATCACTAGTACATCGGTTTTGACAATATCTTTTTCCACTGAAACCATTTTGATCTCCTTTTGTCCTTCTGTGTTGCTATTTGATCATCGAAAATCGTATCGAATAATTTATGCTGTTGAATCAAGGTGTTAGACAGATAACGAGATCACGTCATGAGATGAAAATTGAAAGTCTCAATTGCAGTTCACGAAATCAGTATAACGACAGCGCAATCCCCAAACGTAGTATTGCTAATCATTCATAGAGCACACTTTCAAAAATGGGAAGCCTCCTCGAAATGACAACTGAAATGCCTCAGAAACTCAGGTTGATAAGTAATCTTATATCCACCGATGGTTTCACGTTTTTGCCAGACTTCTGCAATCACTTCAATTAGGTAGTCAACGTGGCTCTGCGTATAAACCCGCCGAGGGAAAGCCAGCCGCACGAGGTCAAGCGTTGTTTCGCTCTCAACGCCGTTTTCATCCGTTTTTCCGAATGCGACCTGCCCCAGCTCAACACC
>QNAH01000088.1 GCA_003641425.1 Candidatus Zixiibacteriota bacterium | reverse complement strand
TTTTTTGGAAGGTGCTCCCATTGTCAGGGTATCCTCGATAACCGGCGAAGGTTTTGAACAACTACAAAAAGAGATTTTAAATCTGGCCGACAGCGTTATAGAACGAGAGGATATTGGAAAGCCCCGATTGTATATCGATCGTTCATTTGTCTTATCCGGGATGGGTGGGGTCGTGGCCGGGACGCTTCGAGGAGGACAATTTACTGTCGGTGATGAAATAGCCGTATATCCGGCGCGTAAATCGGGCAAAGTCCGGACAATTCAATCCCACGGGCATCAAATCGAGAAAGCCGAACCCGGCCAGCGCACGTCGATCAGTCTGACCGGTATCGACAAGGAATATGTGCGCCGGGGAGATGTAATTACGACGCCTAAAATCATGGATGCATATCCAGACAATCAAGTCTTTGCTCTTTCAGTATCAGTAATTCCGGAAGCCCGGATAAGTCTTGATTCGGGTCGAAGGCTGCTGATGATTCTCGGAACCACCGAGGTCGAAGGAGAGATCAGGACAGATCAAAGCCAGATTATTCATCCCGGTCAGGAGGGATTTCTTTTTTTCCGGCCGGAGAAACCGGTAATGGCTTTTGTCGGAGACCGTTTTATTTTTCGTCTGCCCACACCGCAATATACAATCGGCGGTGGAGAAATACTCGACTTCATAAGCCGTTTTCCCAGGAAAAAAGAATTACCGCAATTTGAATATCTCGAGGAGCGGAAAAATCTTACTTCAATCGGCTTGGTCCAAAGTGAATTGAAAAAATCGATATTTATTGACAAGGAAACTGATTTTATCTGTACCAATTATTCACAGGCAGAGATCAATGCGGCCGTAAAAAAATTAAGTGATGGCGGGGAAGTGGGAGAACATGGAAATAAGCATTACCTCACATCGGAAATAGCTCCCAATGTAGATCAAGTTCTGTTTGCTTTTGATGAGATATTCGAGGTGCACCCTCATTATGATGGTATCGGCATTGAGATGATTGCGGCCAAGACGGGACGCAACGTTCACAGTCTCGAGCCTATTTTTGATCTGATGTGCGGTAAAAAACAATTGATCAAAAAAAAGAATAAATATGATCTGCCGGGACGAGCGGTGACAGTCACCGGGGATATTAAAAGAGCGGCACAGATGATAGAAATCGATTTGCATCGCGGCGGTTATACACCTCCTACTTCGAAAGAGTTGATCGGTAAGGATGGAGTCCGGAAAGAGGCCCTGGAATTTCTGCTGACGACAGGGAAAGCTATAAAAATCGGCCCAACCCTGGTATTTCACACTGAGCGATGGAATGAAATAATTGAAATTATAAAAGAGATGCTCTCAGGTGGAGAAACGTTGTCAGTGTCAGCCCTGCGGGAGAAACTTGGCAGTTCACGAAAGTTTGTCGTTCCCATCCTGGAGGAGACCGATCGTCTCGGAGTGACCGAACGTCAGGGAGATGTCCGTATTAAGGGAGAAAACTTTGAAGAAAAATAGACTGTTTTACAATGGCCTGTTTTATATACAGGCCGGCAACAACATGGTGGTTGATTCCATGGCTATCGCCGGGAAAAGAATCACCGCGGTCGGTAACGGACTTGAAAAGGACGCCGATTTTAAAACCTGCGAGAGGATAAATCTGAGGGGTCGCACAGTCATCCCGGGTTTCACCGATTCACATACTCACTTTTATTTTTTCGCCATGTCGCTTGGCAGTGTCAAACTTGATGGTTTGGATTCTATTGAAGAAACACTTGCGGAAGTGAAAAGGCATGTTTCCGGTTTAAGCGGTAATGAATGGGTGACGGGCGATGGATTCTCTCCCGACCGCTGGAAAAGATATGTAATTCCCGATAGATATATGCTTGACAAAGTTACGGGCGGCCGTCCGGCGGCAATTTACTCCAAAGATCAGCATATCATGTGGGTAAATTCACGGGCCCTCGAGCTGGCCGGGCTTAGCAGAAAGACACCGGACCCGGCAGGCGGTGTAATCGATCGTCTTGCGAATAATGAGCCATCGGGAATTTTGCGTGAGTTGCCAGCCTATTCCCCCGTTCTGAAACTTATCAAAGGGCCGGCTCAATCCAAGCAGTATGGTTTTTTCAGGCAGGCTGTCAATATCGCCTATTCAAAAGGCGTTACCGGGGTGCATTCCTTTGACAGGCGCGAGGCGCTTCCGTTTTTTGACAACCTATCAAAAAGTAAAAAACTCGGTTTGAGAATAAATTACTACCCGCCGGCGGCAATGCTTCCGGATTTACTCCGGGCAAAGATAAAACTGGGTTATGGCAATGATTATTTCCGTGTTTCGGGGATAAAAATATTTGCCGATGGATCGCTTGGCAGTCAGACCGCGCTGTGCTTCAATAAATTTCCGGGTTCAAAAAACAATTACGGGGTTGAGACGAATACAAAAGAAATCCTTCTGAAACACATTAAAAGCGCCGCAAGACTCAGCCTTCCGACCGCCATTCATGCCATAGGGGATAAGGCGATTGCCAATGTTCTTGATTGTTATGAACAGGCTCCTGAAATTCCATCGAATGCCAGGCGGCGTATTGAACATGTCCAAATGATTCGCCGATCCGATATTAAACGGCTTAAATCGCTTGCGGTAGTGGCATCCATGCAGCCATCGCACTGCCCCTCGGATATAAAGCTGGCCGAAAAGTACTGGGGGAGAAGAAGTCGAAACTGTTATATCTTCAAGACTATGCTTGATAAAAAAATTCCTGTTACTTTTGGTTCGGATTTGCCGATCGAGCCGCTGGATCCGATTGCCGGTATCGATGCCGCTGTTAACCGAAAGGCGGCCGGGATTAAAAAGCCGTTTTATCGTGAAGAAAGAATTTCGGTTGCCGAGGCGGTTTACGGTTTTACCGCGGCACCGGCTTACGCCGCCGGACAGGAATTAGAACGCGGGTATCTCCTGCCGGGGTATTTTGCCGATTTTGTCGTGCTTTCCGATAATATATTCAAGATCCCCCGATCCAGAATAAGGTCGGTTAACATCGTCGCCACCTTCTTTGACGGCAAACCGGTTTATCGAAAAAAAGGATTATCGTTATCCTTTTAGAATCGCATTAAAAACTTTTAATTGACACTGAAGCTGTCTTTACAATAACTTATTAGCAGAATCTGAAAATAGTCAATGTGCAATCCCGGCAGTATATCCGGGATAAGGCTGAAAATTATTATCTGATTTTAGAATATGTTATAATGGGAGTACCGGGATAATAGATTATAGGCTTGTTTTGTCCCGAATATTTTGCGTAAAATCTATGACGGATGTGGATCGATGCCGATTATTCATGCTTATCTGTCGTTTCATGAAATAAGACCGGAGGTATTATGAAAAAACATATCATGCTTTTTTACCTCGTCGTTTCCTGTGCGCTCTGGGGTTTGGCGGGGGGTAATGATACATTAATCTCCGATACCTTGCTGACGGAAGAAAGCGGGTCCGGTGATTCAAGTTTGGTCTTCGTTCTTGATATCGATGGAGCGATCGGGACGGTGACGGCCGACCGGGTGATCGATGCGGTGGAGCTGGCGGAAGAGGAGATGGCTGAACTGCTTTTAATTACCATGGATACCCCCGGTGGATTTAATGAGGCTATGTGGTCGATAACCAAGGCGATGATGAATTCATCGGTTCCTGTAGCGGTTTATGTTTCGCCATACGGAGCCAAGGCGGCCTCGGCGGGTGTTTATATAACCTATGCGGCGCATATTGCGGCAATGGCGCCGGGTACCAATATAGGTGCGGCACATGTTATCGCCGCGGGCGGGGCGGAAATTGATTCGGTGATGATGGAAAAAATAATGAATGACGCCGTTGCCTCTTTAAAGGCGATGGCGGAAAGAAACGGGCGCAATGCCGAATGGGCGGAAAAAGCGGCGCGTGAATCAGTTTCGATCACCAGCAAGGAGGCGCTGAAGCTTAATGTGATCGATCTTATTGCCGATGATGTCGATACCCTGCTGGCGGAAATCAACGGCCGTGAGATTAATACTGTTTTTGGCAAAAAAGTTGTAAAAACGACCAATCCCAAAAAGGTCCCCCTGGAAAAGACCTTTATTCAATCACTCCTTGATATTATCTCATCGCCCAATATCGTTTTCATTCTGTTTTCCCTGGGCGGCATGGGAATAGTCCTTGAATTATATAATCCCGGAGCGATTCTGCCCGGGATCGTCGGCGGTATCTGCCTGATACTTGCTTTTTACGGTGTCAGGACACTGCCGATTAATTACGCCGGTGTTATGCTGATACTTTTTTCGATAATATTATTCATACTGGAGATAAAAATCGTGAGTCATGGATTACTTACCATAGGCGGGGTCGTCTCAATTATTCTCGGCGGGATGATGCTTATCGATACGGCCGACCCTGAACTCAGGGTGTCCAAGTCAATCATCATCTCGGTCGCCGTAGTTGTCGGGGCATTTGTTTTGCTGGCTTTCACGCTGGCGTATAAAGCGAGAGTTTCTCGACCAACGACCGGGGCCGAGGGTTTGGTCGGAGAAACCGGAGTCGTCAAGACCAAAATCGACCGAACCGGTTATGTATATCTTGCGGGAGAGCTATGGGAAGCTTTCGCCGAAGAAGTGATCGAAGAGGGCACGGAGATTATCGTGGAAAAAGTCGAGAATCTTAAAATGAAAGTAAAAAGAAAATTTTAGTAGACGGAGGAGAAGATGCCATACGCAGGTCTTGGTGTAGCCATTTTATTTGTTTTAATTATTCTATCCAATGCCATCAGGATATTAAAGGAATACGAAAGAGGCGTGATTTTCAGGCTTGGCCGTTTGATTGGAGCCAAGGGACCGGGAATCATTCTTCTTATTCCAATTGTCGATCGTCTTATGAAAGTTGATCTGCGAACCATTACATTCGATGTGCCGCCGCAGGATGTCATAACCAGGGATAATGTCTCGGTCAAAGTCAATGCCGTGCTTTATTTCCGGGTTATGGATCCAAACAAGGCCATTGTAGCAGTGGCCAATTTTTTCGAAGCCACCTCGCAGATCGCGCAGACCACTTTGCGATCGGTACTGGGCCAAGTGGAACTGGATGAACTTCTTTCCAACCGGGAAAAAATTAACCAGGAGCTTCAGAAAATAATCGATCATCACACGGAACCGTGGGGAATAAAAGTGTCGGTGGTCGAGGTCAAGAATGTCGATCTGCCGCCGGAGATGACGCGTGCTATTGCGCGCCAGGCTGAGGCCGAGCGTGAAAGACGTTCCAAAGTAATCCATGCCGAGGGTGAATCCCAGGCTTCGGCTAAACTGGCTGAAGCGGCACTGGTGCTTTCAAAATCGCCCAATGCCGTGCTTCTGCGCTTTCTACAGACCCTGACAGAGGTCTCCGTAAATAAGGCCTCGACAATCGTTTTCCCGCTTCCAATTGAATTGCTGGAAGCCTTCAGCAGTAAGGGTAAACCGGGAGCGGAGAGATCATCCTGAGATAATTAGTGACTTGAATCAAGGGGTCGGCAGAATCGAACTGACGGCCCTTTTTATTATGCAAACAAAATTTTGAGGTTTGCCGGCCGTAGTGATAATGGTTACCATTTTGTCCATAGTAAATTCTTGGCTGGTGCTTTTATTCTGAGATATTTGCATTTTAACGGTCCTGCGCCATATCCTATTACCGTTGCCGATCTTGACGGAGATGGTAAAATCAATGTTCTGGATATTGCATATTTGATAAAATATTTGTATTTAGACGGGTCGGCGCCGAATTGCCCTTGACAACTCATAGATTATTCGACTTATTGATTTATCAGTATATTTGCGCGTAAGTCACGCGCTTCCGTAGTTATTTCGGAGTCAACGAATGTCGATCATAAAATATATACTCATACCCGCGATGCTTGTCATATATATCGTAGCGTATGGCGGAAAGGCCGACAATATGAATCCAAATAAGCCCGGGGAGGATAAAATGCAGTTATCAACTCCTGTGTTTCAGGAGGGGGGAATGATTCCTGTGAAATACACCTGCGATGATATCGATGTTTCACCGCCGCTGGTAATTGCAGATGTACCGGAAGAGGCCAAATCACTAGCACTGATATGCGATGATCCTGATGCTCCGATGGGTACTTGGATCCATTGGGTTATTTTTAATTTGCCGCCGGATTTGGACGAATTGCCCGAAGGTATTCGGAAGAATGTCACGCCTGTTATTGGTAAAGACTCATCGGTAACCGCATTGCAGGGTATTAACGATTTCAAGCGTTTTGGTTATGGCGGGCCCTGTCCTCCAAGGGGCGCGGCACATCGTTATTATTTCAGGTTATATGCCCTGGATATCATGCTTGAATTTGATCGGGGGCAGATTGACAGGGGGGTTACATCGGATTCGCTTGGTCATGCTATGGAAGGTCACATCCTGGCTGAGGCGATGTATATGGGGAAATACAAAAAGTAGGGGGTATCATTATTCGACGTTTCTAAATGCCCTGATTATATCATAAGGCTCTTCAGCCGATATTAATTCCTGTCTGAATGATTCGTACTGAAGATTTTCTGCTAGTGCTTTGAATACTTTGAGGTAAAGATTGTCGTCGTATGGCGGGGCCGCCATGATGAAAAATATGCGGGTCGGTTTGCCATCGAGCGAGTCAAAATCGAAGCCCTCGTGGGAGCGGGCAAAACCAAGTATAAACTCCTTGGCCTGCATACTCCGGATATGGGGGATAGCAATGCCGTTTCCAATGCCGGTGCTGGCTTTTCTTTCACGGTGAATAAAGTCATTAAGCAGCTTGGTATTATTCCCGGTGCGGTCGGATTTCTCAAGCAATTTGACCAGTTGCGCCAGCACCCGTTCTTTATTGCGTTCGCGCCATTTGGTCGATTCAGAGTCTTCCGGCGCTTCTTCCTGATCGGCCCTGAAGTCCAGGTCGATCATATCTTCCGATAAAAATCTGGAAATATTCATAACCTAATTTATCTATCGGCTTTAAGCCGTTACACTTGAAGCAATTATATTTCAAGTTCGGCATTTGTCAAGCCATTATTGTAAACTCATTTCCCGGAAATATAACAAAATCATATAAATTTCGTTCCTATTGACATTTTGTTTATGTTTAGTTAATTTCGACCGCTGAGCGTAGTCATTAATATGCTTAAATTGGCTCTTTAAATGCCGAACTAAATATTGAAACGATAAAAAGTTATTGGAGTCTATTTGCAATCGTTCAAAAGCCTCAAACGAACTCATAATTGCGGTCAATTAACCATTGATAATGTTGGAGAGCGGGTCACCTTGAACGGCTGGATACAGGAGTATCGCAACCTTGGGGGGCTTTTGTTCCTTGACATCCGCGATCGTTATGGCCTGACCCAGGTGGTCCTTAATCCGGAAAAGGTCAGTCCGCAACTGTTTGAAACCGCATCGAAAATGCGGCATGAATTTGTTGTGGCGGTATCCGGCAAAGTCCAGAAAAGGCCTGAGGGCACCGAAAATGAGAAAATGAAAACCGGCCTGATCGAGGTGGCGGCCGATATGATCGAATTACTGTCGGAATCCAAAACACCGCCGTTTGAGATTGTCGATGAAGTTGATGCCAGCGAGGTTTTGCGTCTGGAATACAGATATTTGGATTTACGTCGCCGACCGTTGCAGGAAAAAATCCGGGTTAGGCATGAAGCCACCATGGCGGTTCGCAATTATCTTTCGAAAAATGAATTTTATGAGATAGAAACGCCTTTGCTGATGCGTTCCACGCCGGAGGGCGCCCGAGATTATGTTGTGCCCAGCCGTGTTCAAAAGGGGAAGTTTTATGCTCTGCCGCAATCCCCGCAGTTACTCAAACAGATTTTGATGATTTCCGGCTTCGATAAATACTTCCAGTTGGCCAGATGTCTGCGTGACGAAGATCTTCGGGCCGATCGACAGCCCGAACATACTCAAATCGATATCGAGATGTCGTTTGTGACCAAGGATGATGTTTTTGCGGTTGCCGAAGGTATGATGGCGGATTTGTTCGAGAAGGTGCTCGGGGTGAAAATAGAAACTCCCTTTCCGCAATATGAATACGAGGAGGTAATGAACCGCTGGGGAATCGACAAACCGGATCTTCGATTCAGAATGGAAATTATCGATATTTCCGATATCGTGGCAGGGTCCGAATTCAAGGTTTTTTCGGATATTGTTAAAAATGGGGGTGTTGTTAAAGCCATCTGCCTAAAAGATGGTGCGGGATACTCCCGAAGGCAAATAGATGAATTGACCGACTTCGCCAAAAAACTGGGCGCCGGTGGCTTGGCTTATATTTTGCGCCAGGAAAAAGGGGATAAATCACCGATTGTCAAGTTTATCGGTGACGACGTCAAGGAGAGGATTTGTAAAGAGACGGGAGCTGAAACAGGCGATGCTGTTTTTATCATTTCCGATGCCAGGATAAAGGCGGAATCGATTCTTGGACAGTTGCGGCTGCATCTTGGCAAGGCGCATGATCTGATCGACCGCGAGAGCTGGCGTTTTTGCTGGGTGACACGGTTTCCATTGTTTGAGTATAATGAGGAGGAGAAGCGTCTCGAGGCGATGCATAACATTGTATCGTCGCCTGTCGATGAGGATATGCATTATCTGGATGAGGCTGAATCATGTGATCTCCCGATCAGCGATATTGAGCATCCGCTTCGGAAAATACGGGCCGAGCAGTATGACATGGTTCTGAACGGAGTTGAACTGGCTTCCGGGAGTATTCGAAATCACCGTCGTGATATCCAGCAGAGAATATTGAATATACTGGGCATGTCCGATGAACGGGCCGAGAAGATGTTCGGTTTTCTTCTCCGGGCGCTGGAATACGGGGCTCCGCCGCACGGCGGTATAGCCGCCGGGCTTGACAGGATTGTCGCTCTGATGACCGGGACCGACAGCATCCGGGAAGTGATCGCTTTTCCAAAGACGGCGACGGCGCAGTCATTAATGGATGGAGCGCCTTCGGATATAGACGATGGGCAGCTCCGCGAGTTGGGCTTGCGTAAGTCTTAAGTTGAATTATATTTATGGCAAAGATGCAATCTGAATCAATGAATAGAATTTCTGAGACATACCTGATCGAGGGTGTTGATCCCCGTCTGGTATTCGGCCAGAACGATATTTATCTGCGGATAATAGAAAATTCATTTGCGGCCTC
>QNAH01000448.1 GCA_003641425.1 Candidatus Zixiibacteriota bacterium | reverse complement strand
TGAAACCTTTTTATTAATTTCTTTCATTTTTAGGTTTTCCTTTTTGCTTTTTTGCTTGTCAATTTTTCATTTCTTTTTAAAATTATTAAACTAATTGCTTCACTTACTTATTTTTAAAACACTTATTCTTCAAGCGTTTCCTTAATTGTTTCTTTTAGTTTTTCAATTTCTGTTTTGATTAATTTGTCTATTTTTCCTATTTCTTTTAGTATTTCTTTCTTGCTCTTTTTGTAGTCTATCTTTTTCACTGGCTTGTCTCCAAATGCCTTGTCTTCCATTGGATTTCCTGCCATTTTATATGCATCTTCTATGTGTGGGTTGAATTGCTTTATGTTGTCATTAACCATTTGAAGTGGTTCTGACATTTGCAGTTTTATGTTTAAAATGTTGTTTTTTGCTGTGTTTATTGCTTGAAGTGTTCTTCTTTTTATGCCGAGTTTTTGGCTTAATGCATGGTGATATTGTGCAAGAAATGCTTCTGGCGTCTGTTCAAGTTTCCCTTCCTTTTCTGTGTAAAACTTATTGTCTTTCTTATATACTTTTATGTCATTTTTCAGTATTTTTAGTCCATCTTTTATTTCTTTTTTCATTTTTTCAACCTCTTTTCTGCCTTGTCTGTGTCTTTTTCAGGAAAGTTTATTCCATTTCCAAAAGCAAACCTTGCATCCATAAGCCTTTTTTCTATTTCTATAAATGCATCATTTACTTCTGAAATATTAAAAGAATAGTTATACCTGTTGGCACACTTGATTATGCTGTCTATAGCCCTTATAATCTCATTTTTCCTTCTTGGAAAAACTCTTAAAAATCTGTCTCTTTTTACTTTTGTTCTTTTGTCTTCCATCTTATTCCTCCTTTAATTGAAATAATACTTATGCTCTCTTCTTGCTTATAAAAGTATGCATATAAATACAAATATAATAAAAAATATAAAACAAATAAAAAAGATTAATTCTTATTGCCTAATGTTTTAAAGTAAGCAAGTCCTCTTTCATATCCATCAATAGTAGTATATCCTGTTGTAATTGCCATTAAAAAACCCATAAAGACATTTCCTGTTCCTAACGAAACAGCCATACCTGCTGTTGCACCGCCAACAACTGATATGAACATCTTTCCTAATGTTTCCCACCAGTTCCAATAAGCAGGTTTCTTTGGGTTTGCTTCTGCCTTTCGCTTTCCCCATGCTGCAAGTTGCCTTATTAGTTGTCCTGTTGCTCCACCTATTGCTGGAAGAAAAGGAGTTATTCCTTGCCATAAATCAATCCAACTTATCATTTTTTCTCCTCAATAATTTCATTCCTAATCTGTATATTGGTCTATACATCATCCAAAAATACAAAAATAAGACATAATTCACTATTATAAACCAACTATCTAACCCATATGTGAGTATTTTCATAGTTTTTCTAATGTGTGTATTGATTTATATATCTTTTTAATGTTGTCTTTGCCTATACCATATACACTTATTAGCTCTTCTTTTGTTGCATCCAATACTCCTTGCAATGTTCCAAACCTGTCTATTAGTCCCTTTGCCATTTCTAATCCTATCCATTTAACTTTTGCTAATACTCTTATGTCATCTTCTTTTGTTGGTGTTGCTGACACTTCACTGACAATTGAATATTTTTTGTTTAATATTGGCTTAAGTTCTTTTGGTGCTGGTTTAAGTGATTTTTCATAACTTTCTAAAGTATCTCTAATCAATATGTCTATTTGCTGTTTCCAAAAAGGTATTGGTTTTCCTTCATCGTCATAATCAACAATGTCATAAGCCCTTCCAACAGAAGTGCTAAATCCAAAAGCTTTTCTTTTTAATGGTTTTCCATTATCATCAAAAATATCATATAATATTTGAAATGTAACAGAACTGCCATTTACTCTTTCTTCCAAAATTTCATAATCTATTTTCATATCTTTTTCCTCCTTAATCTATACTTGATTTTGCATAAAATGTTCCTGCCCCTACTCCTGCTGATTTTAGCCCAGTATCCCCACTTGTAAGTTCAGCATTTTTATCTACCGCACCATCATCAATAGTATTTATTGTATGTGTGTGTAATCCAACACCTGAAAGTTGTAAATCATACTCTATATCTAATGTTCCAGAACCAACTTTTGCATCAATATATACACTGCTTCCTGCACAATCAATTGGCAAAAACATAAATACATTTCCTTGATATGAACCAACATTTATTGTAAATCCAGATGATGTTGGAAAATAACTTGAACCTTTTCTCATTCTTAAATAAACAGATTGAGTAGAAGGATGTGAAACACCAGTTGCATAAATTCTTCCAGTTCCAAAAACAATTGCTGTGTGCTGTGCTGATGAAAAATTTCCTGTATATACAGGTTGCCATGAAGTTGTCAATGTTTTTGTATTTGTTCCACTACTAAATGTTCCAGAAGTTGCAGAACCACCACCACTTACTGTTAAGTGTGAAGCTACATCATGTGCATGGTCTACTTTTAAATCCCCTTCACTATGTTCATGACTTGCTGCAGTAGAACTTCCACCGACATCAGCACCATCTCTTTTTGCAGAATTTGTCCCTATTCTTTCTGTCCAAATATTTCCTGCTTGTTGGATGCTTTTATATCTTTTTCCTTCATTTATTACATGCCATACTAACCTT
>QNAH01000447.1 GCA_003641425.1 Candidatus Zixiibacteriota bacterium | reverse complement strand
TTCTGCTTGATCCATTCGGTGCTGACTGATTTCGGACGCGTAATGGCGGTGCCCATAGCGCGATTGAGAGTCAACTGCGAAAGCATTCCCATCGCACGGGAGACTGAAAACAGAACCGTGTAATAAGGGAATTCCTTCAGACCGAAGTGGTAAAGCAATGCGCCGGAGCCGGCATCGACATTCGGCCACGGATTCTTGGCCTTGCCGTGTTTCTTGAGAACTTCCGGAACCACGTCGTAAACGCGGGCAACCGTCTGGAAGACCTTGCTCTTCGGGAGGTTTTCCTTGCCGAAGGCCAGGAAAGCGCTGAATCTGGGGTCGGTCACACGCAGGACGGCATGACCGTAACCCGGAATGACCTTACCGGAATTCAAAGTATCCCAGGCATACTTTTCAATCTGCTCGTTGGTCGGGACTCCCTTGAATTTCTTCATGGTCTCCAAAATCCAGTTGAGACATTCCTGATTGGCCAGGCCATGCAGAGGGCCGGCCAGGCCGTTAAGACCGGCCGAAACCGCATAGTATGCATCGGACAGTGCCGAACCGACCGTATGGCAGGTATTGGCGCTGACGTTGCCGCCCTCATGATCACAGTGAAGGGTCAGGTAGAGGCGGATCAGTTTTGTGAAGACACCGGTCTTGTCCTTGATACCAAGCATGCGGGCGAAGTTGGCGCCCCAGTCAAGATCCTTCTTATAGGGAATTCTGTTACCCTTGTTGAAACGCATGCGATAGACGCCGGCGGCAATACCGGGCAGCTTGGCCAGAAGATTCAATGAATCTTCCAGAGTCGGCTTCCAGTAATCGGTTTTCTTCATACCCTTGTCATAAGCTTTTTTGAATTCCGATTCGCGCTGCATGACCAGAATTCCGGTGTCAAGCATGGCCATCGGATGCGAATTTTTGGGCATGGCTTCCAGGACCTTCCAGACATAGCCGGGAACCTTTGATCTGTTGGCCAATTCCTTTTGCAGGGCCTTTAGGCCTGATTTGTCCGGGAGCTCGCCGGTGCACAGCAGGTAGAAAATCTCTTCAGGTAATCTGTCACGCAGCTCCATGATCGGAATACCTCGGATAACCAGACCTTTATCGGGATAAACAACCGAAGTGTCGCAGATCATACACTTGACGCCGCGCATACCGCCGTATGCCTGGGCAACGGTCACGTCGGAGATTTTTTTGGCGCCGTACTTTTTGCCTATTACCTTGAGTTCATCCCGCAAAGGGGGAATCATCTTGGCAAGTTTGTTTTGTAATGTGGCCATTCAATATACTCCTATAATGGATTTATAAGGACTAAAAAGGATTAATGTCAGAATCACGGGCTGCTCCTCCCTATTAAATAGAAAGAACATTTTAATTACTTTACTCGCTTTTGTCAATAGCATGACGGACCATTTCGGCATATTTTGTACTTTTAAATACGCCTTTTTTATCATGATAAGAGTGCGGGCCGGGTAATATTATGCAGTCGACCATCTATATCGATTTGAACATTTTGCCCGGGTTCAGCAAGAAATCATGATCGAAGACCTGCTTCACTTTCAACATATGATCAATGGTTGCCGAATTGAATTCGAGATGGAGAAAGTCCTTTTTGGTCAAGCCGATACCATGTTCCCCGGTAAGCGTTCCCCCCAGACAAAGCGTTTTTTCGAAGAGCCGTTTGATATCGCGATCGATCAGCGCCAATTCATCATTTTCATCACTCGCGGCAAGGAAGTTCACATGAAGGTTCCCGTCACCGGCGTGACCGTAAGAATTTATCCTGACAGGAGACTCCTCATTCAGACGAGCGACAAAATCAACCAGCTCCGGCAATTTTGAAGGCGGAACACACACATCTTCCGAAATCTTGTGACGGGCCGACTCTTTGACCGCCTTTGACAGATTTCTCCGGATTTTCCAGAGATGTTCGGCCCTGTCCCGGTCATCCTCCCGTTTCAAGTAAATAGCATCATACTGCCGACAAATGTTTTCAATCTCATCGGCCTCCCGGCCGCAATTGCGGCCCGATGTTTCAATCAGCAAAATCGCCGCGGCGTCTTCTATCTCTATTGATTTTTCATAACTGTTGGAACACCTGACAGAGTCGCCATCCATATATTCCATGACTGACGGCACAATACCCCGCAGGGTAATATCGGCTACAAAACGTGCGGCATCGTTGGATCTGCCGAAAGCGGCCAGAATGGTCGGGCCAAAAGGGGGAAGATCGATCAGCCTGACAGCGATCTCGGTAACCGCCGCCAGAATACCCTCGGAACCGATAATGATTCCGGATAGATCAAAGAGATCGCTTTCGGAGTATATTCCGGTTTTGATCAGGGCGCCGTCAATCGTTACAGCACGGAGTCCGATAATATAATCCTTGGTGACTCCGTATTTTTTGCAATGCAGACCGCCGGCACATTCGGCGACGTTGCCTCCCAGGGTGGATTCGTCATAGCTGGCCGGATCCGGAGGATAAAACAGGTTGTGCTTTTCCGCGGCCTTCATGACATTGATAGTAATGATTCCCGGTCCGCAAAAGGCCCGCTTACCGGCCGGGTCCACCTCGAGTTTTTTAAGATGTTCAAGGGATAATATGAGGCAGTCAGGGACCGGAACAGCGCCTCCGGTATAACCAGTACCGGAGCCTCGGAACACA
>QNAH01000446.1 GCA_003641425.1 Candidatus Zixiibacteriota bacterium | reverse complement strand
CTCTCAGATAATCCCTGTTTTCGGGCCTTTCCACAAATGCCATGTTTTTCCGCGCATAGCCTGCTTCCAAATCGACAGTGTTCGATCCCGGAAAGGTGAAGTTGCCGCCGATATAGAATTCATGGTTGTCATTATCGGCCTCCATACCAAATGATACGTTTGTATAAACAGTTGTATCGTAGGGCGGAAAAGGCGAGATCACAATATCGGTAGTATCGACCTTTTTCGGAAGCTCATTGGTATATTCCGCAGAATTATAGTTCCACCCGGTCCGTAACTGAAATACCTCGCTTATCGAATAGCCAAGACCGGCGGCCAGATCATAATTATCGGTGCTGAAATGTTGATAAGCAACCCGGTAAACCCGGGTGCTGTAATTACCGTTTATATACAGCGAAAATGCCAAATTTTCGTTTAGCGGCAAAAGAGTGACACCCACGTCACCCTTGAAATTGCTGAGATTATATGTGTCGCCGTAATATGTATACTCGTTGGCCAGCTTCAATTCCATAAATTTGACGGGGTAGGTACTTATGTCCACTTTAGTCGTGTTGTAATTATCCCCGGTGCTATTGGTGTCGAGGAAGAGATTGTCGGTAAATCCCTCGGCAGTCTGAAATTCGATTTTTGTCTGGGCCTGCAGGGGAAGGTAGGAAAGAAGCAGGAGAAATGCTGTTGAGCAAATAAATCCAATCAACCTGGTCATCGGCATACACCTCCCGCACAGCCGCCGCCTCCGGCGGCGCCAAGTCCGATACCGATACTCCCTCCAAAACCTTCATCGGATGTAAAACCGCAACGATTTTCCGACAGAGCCCGGGTACAAAATTCCCGGCGGCCATACTTATCGTAATTTGTCAGTAGAGCATCATCAGTCGCGGCCCGTTTAAGAGAGGCCTGAAAATTGATCAGCCCGGATTGCTCCGCATCCTCCGGCAAAAAATCGGGATCGGCGTTATCGGGAATCCCATCCCCGTCCTCATCCGCGGCGTTATCGTTGATACCGTCGCCGTCAAAATCGACGAAACATAGTCTCCGATGGCTTTCATCCTCTGCCGTTACGCCTGTACTTAAAAATATGGCAAGTAACGGAAATATGACGGTAATGGTCAATAATAGTGCAAATCTTCTCATAGCTGGAAATCTTCCTTTATTGGTTAGTTTATAGTCTTCCCTCATGCCATACCCGGAAAGGATATAACAAAGTCGTTACCAATCTCATGGCCCAATATATCAATATATATTTGTTTCGTCAAGAAATTGGACCGAAGATCAACTTGGTTTAATGCAGAAAAGCGTAGTAAAGCAAAACCATCATTATGATATGTATGCAACATTAATCATTATTTTAAAATATTCTTTTTTTGGTGAATCTCCAGGCGCGTTTTTGATTCTCAGGGTACACCGCCGGTGGTCGTTCTTATATCCCGAATAGCGGCAGTATTCTATGACCAAAAAGAAAAGCGGGAGTGGTGTACACCCGCTCTTACTATCCAATGAATTTTAAATCTATTCGCAGATGGGCGGCGGTCCGCCTTTATACAGGTAGTTGATAAGATAAGAGATATCCAGCACATTACAACTCTGGCTCTTGTCGACATCACCCGCCGCCTCCGGTATCGGCGGCGGTCCGTTTTTGTACAGATAAGAAATTATATAGGTAACATCGAGAATATTAAGGGCATCATTGCCGTCGGCATCACCGCACTTGTAATATAGCGTGACCACTCCGTTGGTATGGTCAGGAGAGTAATTGAGGATCGGACCAAAAAAGGTCGGTTCATAGTTTCCATACCCGGCCATCGATATGTTGGCTGATTGCTCGAATGTGGCGGAGCCGGAGATGGTGAAATAGATTTTTAAAACCGGACCGGCGCCGGGATCGAGAAAGGGAGTATCAAGTTCATAATTGAGTAGCGAAAATGTGATGTTTTTATTCATCGGATCGAAACTGACCAACTTTTGCTGGTCAAAATAGTCGGTCCGGCATCCCTCGGTCGAAAAAGACTGATAAGTCAGGTTCATCGATCCGGAGTAAACAACGGGAATTCTCAGCATCTCCAGCGGAACCGTGTTGCGCCCATGAATGACCACCTCGATCGTCTCGCCGGGATTGCCCATGACATGGTTCCCGACCAGTGAATCGGCCAGGGCGGTTATATATTGGGTGGTCATGTAATTGCAGGTGTCGCCGCCTGCCGTTACGGCAAGATTGATATCGAATCGCCCGGGTGTGTTATATACATAATTCGGAGATTGTTCGGTTGAAGAATCACCGTTTCCGAAATCATAAATCCATTTATCCACCTGAAGCTCACTGAATCCCGTAAATGAAACCGGCAACGGAACCTTGCCCCAGAGCGTGTCGGCCCGGAAATATACCCGTTTGTCGGGAATGATATTGATAATGGCTGATTCCACCATGGAGGAACAGCCATCCCAGGGGCAGTAAAGATCGTCAATAGTGTACCACATATTATGGCTGCCGCCCCAGCCGTAATTAAAATGGACTTGGGTGGCCGAATCGGTCTGACGCCAGCCGTCGCCGACAATGGAATGAGAGTATATTCCGTACTGGAAGGGGAGACCCTGTTCGATCTGTCCCTTTAAAAGCGTTGACCAACTCGAATATGAGTGCCTGGCTCTATCCTCTTCGGTG
>QNAH01000445.1 GCA_003641425.1 Candidatus Zixiibacteriota bacterium | reverse complement strand
TTTTCGAAGGGCGGAGAAATTGACGTGCCTTCCCCGACTGGGGTATTGTACAGGTCAAATCCTGGGGCGGTTTCGGTTCCGGAGAGTGATTTGAACCGTGCGGCCTTGTTTGAAGGTTGAGAAAAACGATGGCTTCAAGGCGGTCGGTGCGCACACTTCCGATATTCTTTTGTTTGCCGGCGATCTGTCTGCTGGTCGCCCTTCCTGGGCTGGGGCAGCCTGAGGGCCGCGCGGGCGAGTTTGTGTTCCCGATTGGACTGCCTATGGATTGTCGCGGAGAGCTGGAATATGTGGGGGAAGTCAACGCATTGATCATCCGGAGTACAGCGGAAGAGCGGGCGAACGTTGTGTATGGCGAGCGCTCGATCACCGCGGACGAAGTTGTGGTGGATCTGGCCGTGCAGCAGATTCGAGCGCACAAAAACGTGCGGATGTGGGATAACGGCCGCCTGATGGTGGCGGATCAAGTGATCTACGATCTGGAAAAAGAAGAGGCCCGCATTTACAACCTCAAACACGCCAACCTGGACCCGCAACTCTATATGACCGGTGACCGTGTTATCTATCAGTCCGTACCCGGCGGCATCCCGGAGGGTGCGACGGAGCCGGAGTCAGTCGATCAGTACACGGTTCTCGACGGCACAGTGACAACGTGCGACCTGCCGATTCCGCACTATTACATCAAATACGATTCCATGACGATGATTCCGGGAGATCGGTTCTGGCTGCATGATGTTTGGTATCTTCAGGGTGGCTTTCCCCTCGGCTATTTGCCGTTTTTCACGCGCTCGCTGGCTGAACACAAGATTGCGTACATCTTCTACGGCGGTCACGCGAGCGACCTGGGCGTTCTCACGATGCATAAAGTGAACGTCCATCTCGATCCCCGGTTCCGCTTTGCGTTCATGGGCGACACGTTTTCGCAGGTGGGCTATGGATACGGGGCTTCGTGGCACTTTCACTTTCCGGAGCGGTACGGGCCCGATGGAACCGTGGAATGGTACGGAGTCAGCCAACGCGACCCGGATGACGACTGGTACTTTGACGATGAGGATCGATACCGCTTCTCGGGCCACTACAAACAGGATCTGCCGCACGGCATCAAGATCACAGGTGAGTTTCAGCGTTCGTCCGACTTCGAGTTCAACGAGGACTTCGACCGCGTGATGAAGTTGCGCGGGGCGTCCGATTACGAATTGGAGCGGGATGTCCCCTCGACGCTCACCGTCTCCAAATCGTGGGACCGCCAGACGGCACGTGTGACCGGCGCCAAATACTTCGAAGACTATTTCTACAGTCAGCTGCCGCGAACCGAGCGGCTGCCGCAGGCCCGATGGGATCTGATGCCGACCACGCTGGGCGACAGCAGCCTGTACATGGATGCGCACCTTGCTTACGATGACGCACGTCGCGAACAGGGGTACCATCTACCCAGGTCTCGAACCGAGCGAACAAACTACATCGACGAAATCCAGCGAACCGACGGGGAGCTGCGGTTCTTTTACCCGTTGGATTTGCCTTACGGGTGGTTTTTGTCGCCCTACGCGGGGTACCGGGGAACAAACTATACGGAGCCCATTCGGCGCGTTGACGACGGTCCGAACCGGGAATTCGATGATGAATATCGTAGTATGCTGGAGGCCGGAACCGAGCTGGGCACCCGATCGGTGGTCTCTTGGGACGCGGGGCCGGGCGCGGGCAAGTTACGATGGGTCTTCGAGCCGGTGCTTGGCTATGATTACTATGATCCGAGTGAAGACCTCGAAGAATTGGGTCTACCGGATGATTCTCGGTTTCCATACGTTGACGACGTGGACGACTTCCGCGCGACGTTCCATCGTGTCTCCGGCAGAGTCAGCACGAAACTCCAGCATCGGGGAGACCAGGGGGTGCGAACGCTTGGACGTCTGACGATGGGAGCGGCATACGATTATTTTCCCGATGACAACCTTCGGTTCGACAGCCTGGTCTATACGGACGACCGGGTGGACCCGGGCGACGAAGACCACCGTTATACGGATTACTTTGAAGAATTCCGCATCAATCCGCTCTCATGGATCGGGTTGGGGAACTATCTTCGATACGATATCGACGACAGTACCCTGCGGACAAGCAACAGCTATTTGGATCTGTCTCCCCCGTATCCCTGGAGCGTTCGCCTGGGTTATAGCACGTTTGAGGATATCCTGATCGACGCGGAGGAACAGGAGGAAGTTTATTTCCGGACGCGATACAAACTATCCAAAAAATGGACGATTCTATTCGGTCAGCGGTATGATACGGATGAGAGTTCTCTTCGGAGATCAAGCCTGACACTGGTGCGAAATCTTCACGATTTCCAGGCTCTGATTGAGCTCGAACAGAAAAATCGAGAGTACCGCGACGACGAGTATTCGATCATCTTCTCGCTACGGTTCCTGGGGCTGGGCGGGAGATACAGCATCTTCTGACAGAGTCGCCGTGTCAGCAACCGGTCGTTCCCGGGGATAGAGTCAGGCGAAATCTATGTTAGACTAGCGGCTGGAAAATCGTTAATAACGGATTCATCAGGCTGCGAACTATTGGAGAGACCAAAGAGAGGTGTAGTCGGCTATGATGTTTTGTCGCAAACAAGGGTTGACCCTTATCGAGTTATTGATCGTCGTTGCGATTATCGGGATTCT
>QNAH01000087.1 GCA_003641425.1 Candidatus Zixiibacteriota bacterium | reverse complement strand
TCGCGAACGACTAATCTGAAAGAAGTCTGCCGTCGGGCGGATATTTTGATCGCGGCGATCGGGCGGGCGGAATTTATCAAGGCGGACATGGTGAAAGAGGGAGCGGTTATAATCGATGTCGGGATTAACCGGGTCGAAGATGGCACCACCGAAAAAGGGTACCGTCTGGTGGGCGATGTCGATTTTGATGGCTGTTATCCGAAGGCATCGTATATAACACCGGTTCCGGGCGGGGTCGGACCGATGACAATCACCATGCTTTTGACCAATACGGTTCAGTCGGCGGAGTCCAGAGCCGCGAAACAAAAAAAATAATAATTGCAATATTCTGCGCTTTAACGGTATTTATTTGCACCCCATTTTTGATTTTTTCGAGAAATGGTTTTTAGACTGATTCGACGTTGATTTCGGATTTCGTGCGGAAATTTTTTCTCATCTGTAAATCGTTATAGTATAGTCAAATAAAGACATGTTTCCGGCAATATTTGCGACGTAAAATTAGCTATTAAAAATGGGCTTAGATAGACCTCAAAGGCATCCGCTTTGCTCTTAATCAGCATATTATAATTAATATGAACAATTAATATGAACAAGACAAAATATACATTAATAATCCTGTTTTTAGCGCTGTCTCCATTTACGGGCGATGCAGTCGAGATTGAGTATGGTCTTCCCGATTCCCTTCAGGATCTAAATTTTTGGGGAAATGACGGAGAATTTGTCGGGGCCAAGGTGGCTCCGTTGTGTCCGGATATTCCCTTGATTGTCGTCACGCCCGAGTCCGGGCTGGTGGACAGCCTGAATGTGTACACGATAGATATAACGCTTCCGCAGGGCGAGATATCCAAGCTGGGAGGGGTAGCCTTCGGTTTTCCGACCGGATTCGATCTAGATCATATTGAAGACATAATTTATTCTGATGACTATGAAGGTGAAGACCTGGAATTGAGACGGGCATATGTATTTGGAAGCGCTATCGTGATCTTTTTCAAGTGGGGCCTGTCGCCTCCGGGCGGGACGGTAATAACGTTGGAATTCATTTCTATCAAAAATCCCACGGTGGCCGGTTTGTACAGGATCGCCGGTCTAACGTTCAACAAATGGTTCCGGATCGAGGCGGGGCCGAATTTGTCCGAAAGTTTCATGATTTATCCCGATCGGCCGGTTTCGCTGGAATTGGTTCCGGATTCGGATATTACATTGAAAGCGGGCCATAATCAGCTTTTTGAGGCGATTGCGGTCGACAGGTTCGGCAATGTAATATCTGATCTTGAATTTCAATGGTCGTTATCGCGTGATTATGATATGATTGGCATTTTGTCGGGGGGGAATCTTTTCGCCACTACGGTCGGAGTCGGAAAGGTGGTGGCCGAATATTACGAGTTATCCGCGGAGTCGGGTTTGATAACAGTCACGCCGGGAGGCCTGTCACGATTTGAGATACATGAGTACCCGTCGATGGTGGATGCCGGAATGGAGTTTCCGTCGCCTGTAGAGGTGACGGTTTACGATGCTTTTGGAAATATCAAAACCGATTATACAGGATCGGTGTTTTTTACTTCGAGTGACCCGCAGGCGGTGATATTTCATAACGCGGAGAATCCATACTTATTCAATGAAGCAGACGCCGGAAAACATGTGTTTGACGGCTCCGGTTTTGTATTTGGTACGCCGGGACAACAGACTTTATTAATAACCGATGGTGAGATAATTGGAACCAGCGGGACGATACTGGTACGCGGGGGAGCGGCGGTATCATTTGAACTTGAATATCCCGATGATGTCGTCGCCGGGCAGCCGTTGAACCTGAAAGTAATAAACGCGAAGGATATCAACGGTAATGCGGCCAGCGGACTGGTGAATATTTCTATTGTCGGGGAGGGGGTATCGCCGGGCGGTTTCGAACCGATTCTCAATGAAATTTATGTCATAGATGGTGCCGGCTCGGCCGACCAGTATCTTTTCAAAACGGGTAGCACGGTATTGAAGGCCTCAATCGATGGCCAGGAAAGGGAGGCTGTTTTTGGAGTTCTTCCCGCCGAATTGGCCAATCTCAGATTTGAAATTACGGAAACACAGTTTTTTGGAAATTCACTAATGGGACCGGCTTCAATAACGGCTATCGATAAGTACGGAAATATTAAAAGCGATTTTGATGCGTCACAATCACCGGTAGCCCTTAATGTAAATCATGGGGAATTGATCCCGAACATTCTTGACGGCGCCGCCGACTTTGTCGAGGGTATCGCCGATCTGGCATCGAAAAATATTGTCTATTACGGACCGACGGGCGGAAATTTTGTTTCATGTGTATCGGGGAATATTATATCGGGTCAGGCTTCAGTCATATTTAACGGGATAGTAATTCAGCCGTATTCGTCTTTCCCGGAGGAAATAATTATTGGCCGGCTGATCGGATTCGGCGCTTATGCTGTTAATGACGGTAGTCTTGCGCCGCTGGAGCCGGTTGTGTACACTTCGTATTTTGCCTCATGTTTCGAACCCTGCGCCTACAGCAGGCCGCTCAGGACAATCCTGCCGGGGGAAGTGGAGAGATTTACCGTTAATCTCGATACCCGGGAGCTTGAAATGATTCCCGAAGATACGATTATCATCATAATGGAATCAAGTTATCTGCATGAGGGTGACACGATAACGGTCATAACGAGAGTAGTCTCTCCGGTCAGAATAAGGCAGGAACTGATAACGGAATATGTCGAGCACTCACTCAGTATCGATTCGGTGTTATCGCCTTCGACGCTCGATTCATTCAGTTTTGAGATCAGATTGCCTGACGGTATAGATTTCTCGGAGGCGAATTTCCGGCTGAATGTCCAGATGGCATCGGATCAAAACTGGCACACGATTTTCCCTCAGAGAGATGAATACACACTTGAAGGAAATATTCTGACGGCCCAGTTTTACGATGTCGGCATATGGGATTTCAGTGTTTTCGATGATCGACCGGAAGGGTATCGGGATTTGTTGTTCGAGGGGTATGTCAATCTTCCTGACACTTCATATATAATTCCTCCAGTCGAGAATTTCGATTCTCTTTATGTCGTTTACCCATCGGAGGTATCGTACCAGGCCGGGTCATTATCGCCGACAATCGTTGGAGCCGGTGCCGGGCAATCATTTGAGCTCGATGTTGTGCTGGATGGTTTATCGACTTTCCGGCTTGATCCATGTCTGTCACGGCTTTCGATGAATTATAACGGAGTGTTTATCGGCGATGCCTGTTTGCTCGAATCTTATCTGCTTGTGCCGGGGATTAATCATCTGGTCACCCGTGAAATATATATTCCCGACAGTCTTATCAATGCCGATCTGACACCATATCTGGTTTTGGGGGGGATCGAGATAAACGAGCCCAGAACAGATTCACTTGTAATCGAGGGCGAGACAATTCAGGTGGCGGATCTGCCGCGGGTCAAGATAGCTTCGGCGGATTTGATAACCTTCAATCCTCCCTATGTAAATCATGAGCAGGTTTTTTCGATAAGGGTTGGTGTCACCAACCTGTCCGAGACGGATATAGAGAATACATCGGTTTATATAAAATCAGAGGATGGTCTGACCACTTTTGCCGAGGCACATGGAACATCTTTGCCGGCATCGCTCACCACGGAGTTGGAGCTTGATCTGACGGCACCGGCTTTTTCAATGCCGATCATGATTTACAAGGCGGAAGTACAATCCAACGGAATCGCGGTATTGCCCCCGGAGGATAATACGGTGGCGGTGGTAGTCCAGTCTCCTGCACAGATAGTATTAAATTATGCTATTCCCAACGCCTATGACGGGGTAGTCGATATCGAGCAGATGTTCACAGTCGACGCGAAACTTGAAAACGCGGGTGAAGCCAGGGCCGGCGCCGGTGAAGTGTCATTGATTGCCGGCGGTATCGATTTTGGTATCCCTGATTCATCGGCACTGACAGTCGAAATCGACAGTGTCGCTTCTTTCGAGATGACAGCGCCTTCGAATCCGGTGGAGGCGGAAATGAGACTCAAGATTACCGGCCCGCCGATAGATGCAAATACCGGCCAACCGGCACTTATCATGTCAGGTTCGGAAACGATTGCCATCAAAGTGGAATCCGGTTTTACCGAACTTGTGGTCGATGGTGTGGCCAGCCAATCACCGCTGATTATCGAGGGAGCGACGCGGGAATTATTCCGACTCGAATTACTGAATAACACGGAAAATTCGATCAACGTGGTCGGGATGCGATCGATAATTATCCGGATAACGGATCGCAACGGCTTTTTGATATCTCCCGATCTGATCCTGTCCGCCGAAGATTGCGGTTTTTATTCCGATGATGTTCGTATTGCTGTCGGGGAGGTGGACAACAATCTTCTCAGGGTAAACTTTACCGGCTATGAATTGTACCCCGGTGTCATGGATACCATATTTTTCCGGGCAAGATTCAATGACGAGATCGATATTGGCGGATTCAGTATGTCGATAGACAGCCGCGATATTCGCGCGGTGTTTATAACCGGACCCAGGATAAATCAAACGGTACCTGTCCGGGGGACGCTAAGCGACAGCTTCCGTATCGGGGGCAATTTTGCGGTAACTGTCCCCGGACTGGGCAATTCTCTGACGGTGCGGAACAACCCGTTCAATCCCAAGGAGGGGCCGGCCGAGATCGCCTATATTCTCGAGCAGGACACTGATGTCGAATTGACTGTATATACACTGACCGGTGAAAAGGTGTATGAAAAAATGATGCGGGCAGGGACCAACGGCGGTGTCGAGGGTCAGAATTATGTCGATTGGGACGGTACCAATGATGAAGGAAAGATGGTCCTGAACGGCGTTTATATCTTCGTTTTCAAACCGGATTACAGCGATGAATCGGTCAAAATCAAGGTGGCGGTGATGAAATGAGATTGACATTACCGACATATTTGTTGACGGTCCTGATGATCCTGGCGGTAACACTTCCGGTTGAGGCGGGTGACGCCGGGCGCGAGTCGCAATTCTCGATCGGATCGAGTGTGCGCTCGGTCGGTATGGGCGGCGGTTTTATCGGCATGGCCGATGATGCTTCGACGGTGTACTGGAACCAGGCGGCACTGGGCCTGCTCGAGGAACAGGAATTCAACTTTATGCATGCGACATTATTCGAAGGCTCCATTTATGATGTCGCCAATTTTGTCTATCCGCATCCCAAATTCGGAGGTTTCGGCATTTCACTGATGCGTTTGGGGACGGGTGATATTGTCAGGCGAGTGGACTGGAACGAAAGCGGAGAGTTCGATTATTATATCGCGCAGGCGATGCTTGCTTACGGACGGGAGCTATACCGCGGTTTTTATGTCGGATCGGCACTCAAGATTGTCAACCAATCACTGGATGACAATTCCACATACGGATTCGGTTTAGATGTATCGGTCTACCGGCAAATATATAAAGATCTTTCGGCGGGATTGCTGTTCCAGGATATTATCGCGCCGAAACTTAGTCTGCAAAGCGACGAGGAGACTCTGCCGCATAACCTGATTGCCGGAATCGGGATCAGAGAGTTTTCATTTTTTGATGATCTGAGACATAAATTCAATCTGGGGCTGGAGATTCCCGAGGACAGATCGGTCAAACTTCATACCGGACTTGAAACGACATACCGTGAGAGGATGGATATCAGGATTGGCTACGACCGGGACAATCTTACATTCGGCCTGGGGGTGCTTTTTGACCGCGTTCGTTTCGATTACGCCTACAAGATTATGGACGGTATCACTGATTCGCACCGTTTCGGCCTGTCGTTGAAATTCGGGATGACGGTTTCGGAAAAAATACAGCGGGAGATCGATCTGCAAGATGCCCGGGGAAGCTACCTTATAATGGATGATCATCGCCGGCAATTTGATTTTTACCGGGACCGGGGTGACTGGTACCTTAAGCGCAATAATCCTGATTCGGCCTTTGTTTATTATCACCGGGCCCTGGCATACCGCGATAAGGATTCCTATGTCCTGGAAAAAATAGATGAAATCAATGAAATTAGACTGAAGTCTTTGGAGCAGGAGCAGCAGGTGATCACAGATGAACTTCTGCAACAGTCTATTCTTGACGGGTATTATGTCCAGGCGACCGAGCTGTTAATGAGCAAAGAATACCTGTCGGCCCAGAATGTGGTCGATCTGGCTCTTGAGCTCGATGAAACCGACATCAGGTTCACCGATCTGAAAAGCGAGATCAAATCAGGAATCGACAGTTCTATAGTCCGGCTTCTCGATGAGGCCGAGGCGGCCGAAAAGGACGGGAGGCTGTCGGAGGCGGTGTCGCTTTACGAGAAAATTCTCTTGCTGTCTCCCGAGGATGTTGCGGTGAAGAAGCTGATGGGCCGGGTCTGAGAGGCCATCAATCTGGCGCAGTTGATTGGTGACGGAGTCGAAGCCTTTTATCTGGGACGTCTGACAGTCTCGGAAGGAAAATTCAACGATGCTTTGAAGCTATCGCCGCGTAACATTGTCGCCAATGAATATTTGAACAGGATAAAGGCCCTTCGTCAACATCCGACCGATCAGGCTGATCTGGAGAAAGATGAAAAGGTCTGGAAGATATACCTCAACGCGCTCGAGCATTATCGTATCGGGGAATATGAACAGGCGATAGAACTATGGCAGGAGGTTCTTAAGTATTATCCGGGTAATGAACAGACCCTGAATAATATAACGCAGGCCAGGCTCCGATTACAATCCAAAGAATAATTACTTCATTTCATTGCCGGGGGCAATTTTAGTTGTAATTACATTCAATTGAGATTAGTATTATACAATGTTCAGAAAACCTGTCCGAGAGATAAACGGCGAATATCAGGCCGAAGAGAAATCACTTCCGGCCATACAGGATATGGTCCGGGAGACCTGTATCAACGCCGGGATGTCGCGCAGGGATGTCAGCTCGGTTATTCTCGCTATCGAGGAAGGTGTCACCAATATAATCCGTCATGCCTATCTCTACGAGAGAGGTATGGTCAGGATCCGCATTGTCATTTTCAAAAAACGCGTCGTTTTTTCACTGATTGATAACGGTCGTTCTTTTCAGCCCGACAGCGACGGCAGGCTGGACCTGAACAAACTGGTTGAATCGGGCCGTAAGGGCGGGCTGGGCTTTTACATGATTAACAAGATCATGGATTCGGTCGAGTATCTCTCGACACCGGGTTTCAACGAGATGCGCATGACCAAGCTGGTCTCGCATCAGCCGGAGAAGGCCCGGTTATTCATGGGCCGGATGTTTACGATCCGGGTCAAGTTTTCTCTGTACACTTTTTTAATCATGCTAATAATTATCGCCGGCGCCTATCTGTTTATCGATAGCAGAACCAATAAGAATTTCCATCAGCACCTTCACGACAAGGTGGCCTCACTTTCGAAAACGATCGCCGACCAGGCGGGCGGATATATTTTAAACCGCCGGTCCGATGTCGAGTTCGATGAGCTTGTCAGCAGTTATCTGCGGGCCAACCCGGAGTTGGTCATGGTCATTCTAACCGATCCGGCCGATATTATTCTGGCCGATTCGCGCGATATTCGAAACTTGTACCAGGAGTACAGGGCACCGGGGGACGTGAATCTGACGGAATTCGGTGTTCCCCAGATTTATGAAACAGAAGAGGGAAAATTTCTGCATATAACCAACCCCATCACCAGCGGCGACCGGATCGATGGCATGGTCCATATTTCGTATACTGATCGGCGTCTGGACGAGCAGATCAATGTTGAGCGCCGCAAGATAATTGTCCTGACCCTGATCGGTCTGGCCTTCGGAATCGGTGGAATATATCTGCTTTCCAATTATTTTGTCAGTCCGATTGTCCGGATTGTGGAGCGGGTGCGTAAATTCAGTTCCGGGGATATCGAGACGGAGATTCCGCTCGAGGGGGTTGAGGAATATTTCGAGATATCCAAGGCGCTAAATGAAATGATAAACCGGCTCAGGAGGGATCGCAAAAATATCATTGAGCGTGAGCGAGTGGCCAAGGAGATCGAAGTCGCGGGGCAGATCCAGAAGACGCTATTGCCGGAAAAACTGCCCGATATACCGGGATTGAGTCTGGACGCATTTTATCGTGCGGCGTCGCGTATCGGCGGCGACCTTTATGATGTATTTCGTATCGACGACAATAATTATTGTTTGCTGGTGGCCGATGTGGCGGGCAAGGGTATCCCTGCCTCGCTGATCATGTCCGTTCTCCGGACGGTGATTCGGATTCTGGCAAAGGGCAAAAAATCATCTCATGATATTTTGACCTCGGTCAACAATTATATCAAGGATGATATTCCGCCCGGCATTTTTATAACGATTTTCCTGGCCGTTTATGATGTCAAGTCAAGGAAACTTAATTTTGTCTCGGCGGGCCATAATCCTCTGATATATTTAAGCAAGGATGCTGGCGAGGTGATGCTTCTGAATCCTCCCGGTGTACCTCTCGGTCTGCCCCTTTCGGGAGAGATGGAATTTTCTGACAAACTGGAAGAACACAGTATAAAGCTGGTGGCGGGCGACAAATTATTTGTTTATTCCGACGGTATTACCGAGGCCATGGACAGGAGTTCGGAAAAATACGGGCTGGAACGGCTTATCGGCATTTTCAATGATCAGATTCAGAACGGTAAACTGTATGATCCCAAAGAGATTTCTCAGCTTGTTTTATCCGATATTGATCGACATTGCGGTTTCGCGACCCAGACGGATGATATCACTTTTATTACGATCTGTTCGAAAGAAAGCAAAAAAGAGGGGCAGTCCTCTATCGAAACCCGTCAAATCAGCTGATTTCCCTTAAAAAATAAGCAAACAATTACAAAAATAGCTTGCCTGAAAAGCGTTTATTATTCATTTTCAGTTAATATCCGGAATGGAAAAATGGAAAATATAAAAATTTCGGTATCTGAAAGCAGTCGTGATGACACGATATCCGCGGTGAGAGTAGACGGTGTTATCGATACCCTGACAGCCACTCAGCTCGAGGAAGTGCTGGACAAGCTTATCAAGCGGGGCCGTTTCGGGATCATTTTAGATCTGGCCGGGGTTGATTATATTTCGTCGGCCGGCTGGGGGATATTTATCTCCCGGATCAAGGAGATCCGGGATAATAACGGGGATATAAAGCTGGCCAACATGGTTCCTAATGTTCTCGAGATTTATGAACTGCTGGAATTTGATAATATCCTGAGCTCATACGAGAGTGTCAACTCAGCCAGAGCGGCTTT
>QNAH01000444.1 GCA_003641425.1 Candidatus Zixiibacteriota bacterium | reverse complement strand
GCAATCAGGAATCCCGAAGGTGACATTGAGAACTTTTCCGGCGCCGATAAACTGCGCGCAGACATAAAAGGTGAAGAAAAAGACAATGATGATGGTTCCGAAAGTGCGGATGGTACGGGTGGTATCATTGTACTTATTTTCGAAATATTCCGGGATGGTCAGGGCATAGTTGGCCTCGGATTCGATCCGCAGGCGCCGTGATATGAACATCCATGAGAAGAGAATTCCCGAGGTGCACCCGATAACCACCCACAGCTCCGACAGACCCGATGCAAAAATGACGCCGGGCAGGCCGAGCAGGAGCCAGGCCGATTCACCGGAGGCGCGCTCGGAGAAAGTGACCACCCAGACGCCGAGGCGGCGTCCCGCCAGAACATAGTCGGCGAGAGTCTTGTTGAACCTGAAAGTCAGAATGCCGACGGTCAGGAGTATAGCAAGATAGACAATAAAGCCGAAAAGTACCGCGCTCATTTTTCGGCCCTCCCGTCAGTCACGAAATAGTACACGATTCCGATAAGCACCAGCAGGACCGGTGGTACAAACAGCCAGAAATATGTCCAGAAACTCATGGTATCTGTTTCACCTTTATTTAGAATAATTTTTTATCTGATTAAAATAAATAATCATTGTACTATTTGAACAACGGCTCTTCCTCAGTCACCGCGTTTCCCTCCCGTATTTTCCTGATGATCACATAAGCATATATCTGTCCGGTGGCTATAATGGAAATAATATAGCCCCATATTATCAAAAAAACCAGAAAAAGCGAAACCGCCATTATGTATGAGGTGATATCCATGTTTACGGGTAGTCCGCCGAGCCGGGCAAAATTGATAGTGAAGTCTATTCCGGGAAACAGGCCGGCGGTGAAAGAGATCAATTTATTATTCAGCGGCAGATGGGCGACCCCTGAATTTATCAGCATTGATACGTTGTCTCCGCCGCCGAGCATGGTTACCGCCCTTAAAAATTGCAGGGATCGAAAACAAAAATAGGCAAAGACGAATCCGGCGATTTTGGCGGTGACGAGGGAGTACAGGGTGTACCCGATCCATCGCAGGGGTTGTCTTATAACAGTCGAAAATGTTCCCAGGATCGAATTGAATGTTTCGCCGGCACGGTCGGCCGCAACCGCAGAGGGCATGATTATAATCCCGGTCATCAGGACAAAAATAACAACGACGGTCAGGAGCGAGATAATGAAATTCGGAAAGAAGAAGAATACCGAATAAATCAAATCGCCGAGACAGGGGATACGTGTGATCAATCCGACAATAAAACCGAGCAGGACAATGAAAGCGACAAACAGCCCGATGGTCAGCAATGACATGAAAAGCTGTTTTGCACGTCGGCGGGCAAATTTTACCGCCTGTATGGCGCCGCAGAATTGATTGCCACGAAAATTTTCAAGATCGATAATGGAGACGGCGGTCATCCCGGACAGCACGACAAATGCTGAGATGAGAATTCCCATATAATAAATCAGCCGGCCGGCAACTGCTTCAGGCTGGAGGAGTTGATTCGGCAGGAGGCCATGATTCGAGAATATGGAAGCCGCTGAATTGCCTTCGATTACAAGTGTCAGGTAAGAAAAAATATTATAGACAACCAGCGCCGCCAGCAGAGATATCGAGGCGATAAATATCTTTTTAGGCTTTAACGCCGCTCCCGGTACAGAGATAATATCGCGCCAATTGTAATGGAGATCGCTCTTCACAAGGTTTAATTTGTCTAATCTGTACATTTCTGTCAAGCTATAAATTAGTTTAGATTTTTCCTTTTTGTTCCGATAGAAATAAAAAGGGAAAGGATGCCGAATGTGAGCAGACATAATATGCAGACCTTGCTAAGTAAGTACAAAACGAATTTTATTATAAACGCTTACTTGATTTTAACAGCCGCCTTAATAGTAACAGGCGGTATTTTTTTGCTCGCAACCGCAGTGCACCTTGATATCATGACCGCCTTTATTGTCGCGGCCTCGACGGGTCTTGGTGCAATGGTTTACCCGATTATAATCTTCGCCCGAAGGTTCACCTGTCTGCGGGAGGACATCAACCGAAAGATACGAATGATCGGGGAAGGCAGACTTGACAAACCACTGGAGATCAGCCGGGAGGGGATGTTTGTCGATATTGCCGATTCGGTCAATGTCGCCAATGAAAAACTCACCGACAGGCTCCAGTCAATTATCCAAAATACCAATCGTCTGTCGCAGGTGGAAGAAGAGTTATCCTCGCTTTTCCGTCCGCGCAATGCATCCGATAAGTACACCCGTGACCTGGTTTGCAAATTAAAGATCTGCACCAGCCGATTAAAAAACGACCTTGAAGATTTTTATCTTTGCGAGGAGAAGGAGTCGGCCGGTCGGACCGAATAGAGCAGGTATCCTATTTTTCCAGATCAGTGTAAATAAGAGTTCCCTTTTTTCCGCACACAAAAATTCTATTCCCGGCCAAGTGAACGGCATTGAGGTCAAAACCGGTAGTGCTGGCTTCGGGTGTCCAGTTGCGGCCGGAATCCCCGGTGTAGAGAATTTCGCCTCCGGTTCCGACAATATAGGCCCGCTTTGAATCGAGCATCAGAATATCAAAAAAGGTGGCGGTATCGACGATCGCCCCGGTCAATTCCCAGGTGCGGCCGCGGTCGGATGACAGGGCAAGCAAGCCCCG
>QNAH01000086.1 GCA_003641425.1 Candidatus Zixiibacteriota bacterium | reverse complement strand
TAGAGATTTACGGGAAGTTGGATATAGGCAATATTTCAGGGAGGTTGGTATTGGGGTTAGTATAGTCACATTTGTCCCTGGAGTTGTTATTTGATTGTCTTATAACATCTTTGTAATATCATTCCAGAATGGATGACAACCCCTGTATTGGGCAGATGTCTTAATTATCTGGCTTATTGACACCTTTGGTTTGACTTAAAATTGAAAGCAAGATATTAGCCCCGTGAGTAAGGCAAACAGAAGGAATTTAAGGTCTCTGGTTGGCAGATGTCTTCAAGGAGACGAAAAAGCATGGCTCGATTTGGTTGAGATGCTTGATCCTATTGTTATGTCCATCTGTTTTGGGATGCGTCTGACCAGGGATGAAAGTTTTGAAATCCGAGGACAGGTATATCTATTGTTGCTTGAGAATCTTCATAAGCTGAAATCGCGTGATAAGCTTTTGGCATATGTATCTACTATGACCAAACGTGAAGTGCGCGAATATTTGCGTAAGTCGAATTATCTCAACTATATGAGCACAGATATAAAGGAAGCGATTTATTCCCGGGATATCTGGACACCTGATGTCATCCTGGAGATCTCGGAGGCAAGCGAGGATCTGATGAAGGCGATGGCCAAATTGGATCTATTGAGCTTTAAATTATTGACAGCCCTGTTTCTGGACCGGCAGCCGTCAAGTTATGAGAGTATTTCTCAGCGGTTGGGAATTCCGGTCTCGTCAATAGGGCCGACCAGGATACGATGTCTGAAAAAATTGAAAAAGATCATGGGTGATAAAAAGTGAATTTTTCGGTATTAAAATGGTATCTATTGCTCTTTTAGATAGAGGGGGGGGTAATATGAGTCAGGATATTGACAGAATTGATTTAATGATGGATTACCTGAGGTGTGATCTCTCCCCGGCTAATCGTCGGCAGGCGGAGAAGTTAATCAGTGAGGATCGCTATAAGGATAGGCTTTTTGCAATTGTGAAAAGTCTCTTCATTGAGAGCAAAAAAACGGACTGGCAGCAGGCGCGGGAATCTTCCCTGAAATTGGCTTCACGACTATTCAAGGATTATCAAAAAAGCAAGAAACGGCCGGGTGCCAATCCGGGAATCAATATTTTCGATTCGCGGATGTTTCCATTGCCGGAGGGAGTCAGGCCGGCCAAAGTCGATACAAGCAGATTGAAATACAGGGTTGGTGAACAGACACTTGAACTGTCATTATATCCTGTTTCTACCGAATCTTACGAGTTAATCGGACAGGTGTTGGATCTTGAATCCGATCAACAGCTGTATGTAAAATTGCATTCATCCGGGAAAGATGATTTTGAGATCGCGGCCGACAGGTTTTATCTTTTCAGATTTGACCGAATCCCGAAAGCCGATTATACCCTTGAATTGATTTTGGATAATAATAAAATCGGAACAGTTGCATTGCAATTATGATCAAGTTTAATCAACTTCAAAAGCTTGCCCGGCGTCCTGAACTCAATCGGTTTATTTCAAGCAGGTATTCCGATAATATCGCCGATTTTGTTCAGGACCTGGATTTAAGCATCAACGCTTTGCTTCAAACCGATTTGAAGAAGGCAAGGAAATATATTGACAGCGCTGTTGTATTATTCAGACATCTTCCCGGTGAATATGAACCGCGCCGTCTGGCTATCAGGGGCCGGTATCATATGATAATCGGCGAATTTAAAGCCGCGCTGAAATTTTACCTGAAGGCGGTGGAGTTATTCAAGAAGTGCGGTAATACCGGCGGAGTTGCACGTTTAGGAAAAGCGCTTACGGAAATATACAGCAGGCTTGGCTTATATGAGCAAGCGCTTGAAGTCGGGAAATATTCATTAAGATACTATCAGCGGAAAAAACTTGCCATCGATATTGCTCATATGTCCATCAATATGGGGACGATCTATCGTCGAATGGACAAAAACAGGGAAGCCCTGAAATACTTTGATAAAGCAAGAGAAATTGTTCTGAATCGGAATGATTATTATTTGGCAACAGTCGAACATAATCGCGCCAATATCTTTTCTAACCTTAATCAGATCAAGAAGGCGAAGCAATTATATGATCGGGCCGCATCCATATATCATCAAATAGAATGGCATGTGGCGGAAAATAAAAGTCATTATGCCCTGGCTTTTATACTATTTCTGGAAGACAAATTCACCGATGCGATCAAATTATTCGAGCAGGTATATGAAAAATCGAAACAATTGGCAGATCCGGTAGGAGCGGCCATGACTCTTCTGGATATGGCGGAAATCAATATTCAGCTGAATCAATTCGGATCGGCGATTATGCTAACCGATCAAATAATTCCGGAATTTCACCGGCTGGGGATGCAGTATGAGGAAGCGCGGGCCTATTATTTTGCTTCAGATGCCTTGTTGCGGCTCGGTGATTATGACCCGGCAGAAAAACGGCTGAAAAAGGCGGAAAGGATTTTCCGGGCGATTGACAACCGGCTCTGGCTGGGCATGGTAGGTATCGCTAAAGGCCGGCTTTATTTGACCAGAGGGCGCTACCGGCAGGCGGCTGAAGCGGCCGCCGAATCCCGCGGATTTTTTATCAAGAGTCATGATAAACGCCGGACTCTTGATGCAGAAATAATTTTGATCGAGGCTGTCTGTGAGTCAGGTGATTATAAACGGGCGCTAAAGCTGGCGCGATCTCTCGATAAACGAAAGCTTCTGGGATATCAGAAATACTCACTCAATCATATCCGGGGCAAATGTTATTTTGGCGAGAAGAACTATTCTGAAGCACTTGGCTATTTCAAAAGGGCGGTCAGGGTTGTCGAAAGGATGCTGGAAGGTTTATACCCGGACGAAATCAGATTTTTCTTTTTGGTCGATAAGTATGACAGTTATCGCATGCTGATAGAAAGCCAACTCAAGCTCGGGCGTATTCGGGATTCCTTTATAAGCAACTTAAAGGCTTTGGAAATTATCAATCACAGGACTGACCTTAAGCCAGAGTTGATGGATAAGGTGGCAGAAGAGCTGATTGAAAAGAGGAATAAGTTGCGGGCGGCGTTGAAAAAACTAAATCAGTCCCCCAGGGAAGGACAACGCGGTACGGATAGCCTGATATCGTATTACTCCATTGAGCAGAGATTATGGAGCAATGAAAGGAAAATACGAGCCATTCTTTATCCCCGAATGCGTCATAAGAGGACCGGCCCGGGATCACTGGACGATGTTTTTCAACAAATCGGGGCCGGGGAGACGGTCATCAGCTTTTTTTCGTCGGATAATCTATTGGGTGCATATTGCGCCGCGAACGGCCGTGTAAATTTCGTTTCCTTCGATATTTCCTCAACTGAATTGGATATCCTTCTGAGGAAAACCCACTTCATTTTCGAGAATGCGGTTTTCGGTCCGAGGAATATGGACCACTCATCCCGGATATCGAGACATTATCTAAATGTCATTTATCAAAAAATCATCGAACCGTTACGCTCATATATTTCCGGGCGTAAAGTTATATTTATAGCCGACAGCGGTTTTGGCCAGATACCTTTTATGGCGCTGAGAGATGGATCGGGTAAATATATTAAGGATCTATATGAATTGCGCATCATTGTAAATCCCAGGGATCTTGAAGGCCGAGACATTTCCGGTCCGAACCTGAAAAAAAGCCATAATGCCATTTTCGCCGCTTCCTCGGATCTGTTGCCGCTTATCGATATAGAAGCACGCCAGATAAAAAATATGTACAGGAAATCACGGATATATATAGATGATAATGCCAGTTGCAGTAACCTAATAAGTGAATTAAAGGAGGCTGATGGATTTGTACATATCGCGGCCCACGCATCGAGGTCATCTGAAAACCCTCTGTTTTCGCGCATATTGATGAATGACGGGCCGTTTTTTCCATTTGACTTGTTTCAGTCGGGAGTAAGGGCTGAACTGGTGACACTTTCTGGTTGTCAAACCGCGGCACCCGGTCTGTATTACGGCAACTCGTTCAGTTTGGCCAAAGCTTTCTATCAAGCCGGAAGTCATCATGTCTTGGCAACTTTGTGGCCGGTCTCTGATAAGCTGAGTATGCTCTTCATGTTAAACTTTTATGAGACTCTGGCTCGCGGGGAGGATGTCTATAAGGCATATCAAAGTGCGATTAATCAAATTATCAAGATCACTGATAATCCCGCATTTTGGAGTTCATTTATCTTACTGGGAACATAAAGGAGGGTGTATCATGCGAAAAATCAGATTATTGGCAAATGGTGCCTTGTTTATCATATTTGTTTTCTTGGCAGTCTTGCCCGCACAATACCTGTTAGCGGATAAAGGGCAGCATTATCCGCAGCGCGGTCAGGCAGTCGCAAATCAGCTCATATTAAAGCTTGAAAAGGGCCGATCGCCCGATGAATTTCTGACTGAAGTGAATGGTCATGTGGTCGGATCGATACCAGAGCCCAATATCATTTTAATCAATTATCATAACCATGTTAAGGCGCAAAAAATGGCCGAATCTCTCAGCAGGAGAAACGGCGTTATTTTTGCGGAGCCCAATTATCTGTGCAGTGTGCCGGAAGTCAGCCAGAATGACCAGATTATTCCTGATCAGAATAATCCCGTCTATATCGCGGGTGTAAGCCCCGGTCCGTATTACAACCAGCAGGCGACCAATAGTACACATTCCGATTCGGCCAATCTTCTTTCGACCGGAGCGGATATTATCGTCGGTGTAATAGATAATGGGATTGATTTTGATCATCCTCTTTTCGACGGCCTGGCCGACAGCACCGGTTATGATTTCATTGATAATGACGAAGATCCGTCGGAAGAAGTCGGCGACCTTCTGGGGCATGGGACATTTGTCTCCGGTTTGGTCAAATTGATGGCGCCAGACTGCGAATTGATGCCATATCGGGTCTTCGACGAAAACGGAGTCGGGAACGCATATATAATATCACTGGCCATATATCAGGCTATTGACGACAGCGTTGATGTTATAAATATGTCATTCAACACGTACACCGCGAGCTCTTCAATACAGACGGCGATTGCCGCCGCACACCAGGCCGGCATCACAATGGTGGCATCATCCGGAAACGACAGTTGCTCGACGATATGTTATCCGGCATCGTATGACGGTGTGATCTCGGTCGGGGCGATAGATTCCCTTGATTATAAGGCCGATTTTTCCAATTACGGGAGTTATCTCGATGTTGTTGCACCCGGCACAATGATTTACAGCGCCCTGCATACCAATTATGAATCCGATTGGGGTTACTGGAATGGAACCTCGTTTTCGGCGCCCCAGGTTACCGGCACCTGTGCCCTGATACTGGAATTGCGATCATCATTGCCGGGTGATTCTGTCGAAAGCCAGATAAGGGAAACCGCCGAGAAGGATCTTGCGTGGGGGACTGTTGTTCCTCAGGACACGCTGTATGGCTATGGCTATGATGATGCTCTGCAGGCGGTAATCTGTCTTTGCCGGGGTGATGCGGACAACTCGGGACAGATCGACTCGCTGGATATAAATTACCTGGTTGATTATCTCAATAATGGCGGCCCGGCGCCGACACCGATATTTGAACTGGGTGATGTCAATTGCTCGGGGACGATCAATATGCTTGATGTATCTTATTTGATAAATTATCTGGATAACAACGGGCCCGCGCCCTGTTGTCAGTGATTTATTCCTTTTGTTTGCGTTCTTTACTTACGGGATCGGCCCGACCTTGCGGTTGGGCCGATTTTAATTGAGATTATCGATATAGTATTAATTCGCAAAGTTGAAAATAGATGTATTTTTTGGCCGACACGATATCTCTATAAAAATATGAAAGCCCATAAACGGGGTGTCTCTTATCCCATGATTATGGATTTCTAATAGTCTCTCTTTTATGTGGTTAATTTCAGGAGATGGGTCGCAGGGTTCATGTCCTGATTTATTCAATCTCGATCTGATTAAATTCGGATGGATGTATTTCGTTCTTGTTTTTTCCCTTTTGCGGGTGAATGAAGCCGTCGCGCGAAGACAGTTTCGATATACATGGACAGGTCTCATATCTTTTGTGGAAAGATCTCCGTAATCTCTGATCGACCGATAAATTGCCGGCCTATCTGACCACCATCACCCGCCGGGCAATTTTTGCATTAGGAGAAAGATCCAAAATTATTCAGAAGGTCGAGGTAGCTTTGGAGGAAGATGAACTATTCACTCCGGCCGAGCAACCTGATCAAATTTACGAAGATATCGAACGCAATGAGGCGTTGATGCAATGGTACAGCCGGGTTTTTTGGGGGGCTCGATTCCCGGAAAAATGCCGCTGAAAGGCGGCATTTTTTTGTTTTGGAATAATATACCATAGGATTGAATCTTGTATTATATTACCGGTATGTCTGAGAAAGTTGTTATCGCCGTGCTCGGCTACGGTTCGCAGGGACGGGCCTGGGCGTTGAATCTGATAGATTCCGGCAGGGATGTTATAGTCGGAATCCCGACCGGGGATCGCTCCCGACGATATGCTAAAAAAGACGGCATTACGGCTATCACCACTATATCAAAAGCAGTCGCCCGTGCCGATATAATAATCTTCGCCTTCCCCGATCACCTGCATGGTAAGGTTTATAGAAACAACATTGCCTCTTTTCTCAAACCGGGGTGTACGCTGATCTTTCTGCATGCCTTGTCGATACATTTCGGGCAGGTAATCCCGCCCGATAATTGCGATATCCTGTTGCTGGCGCCGCTCGGGCCGGGAACAGCGGTACGCGAAAAATATCTGGCCGGGGAATCGATCGGTTATTTCTATTGCATTCACCAAAATGCCACAGGGTGGGCCGACAGGATATTGAAAAATATGATAAAGGCGATGAAAATCGACCGATCAGCGATGATCGAGACAACATTTGCCGATGAGGCGGTCGGCGACCTGTTCGGCGAACAGGCGGTACTCTGCGGCGGCCTGACCGAGCTTATCAAAACCGGGTATGAGACACTGGTCAAAGACGGATTGTCGCCGGATAAGGCATATCTGGAAGTAGCCTATCAGCTTGATCTGATAATCGATCTTATTAAGAGATATGGCATCGAGGGGATGTATAAACGTATTTCGGTAGCAGCCCGTTATGGTTCACTTTTGACCGGTCCGAAAATAATCGACAGATCGACCAAAAAACGTATGAAGCAGATATTGCATGAAATAAAGGATGGTACTTTCGCCGGCAAACTCGACCGCATGACGCCCGATAAAATCAAGAAACTCGAATCTGATTTAAAAAGGATGACAACACCCGCGCTGGATAAATCGGCCCTGAAATTTTCACCCGAAAAATCAAGAAAAACCGGGAAATCAAAGAAGTCAAAAAAATAAATCAATCACTATTGTTTGATTGTAACATACCTGTCGCCTGACTCGTTTTTTGTTGACCATCCCGGAAATGTCCCTAACTTTCGTATTTGATATAATAAATCATGCCCCAATCGGAATAATTATAAAGGTATAATTATTATGAAAAAATTTACCGTCAGCTCATTACTTTTAATAATAATTCTCGGCCTTATTGCTATTTTCTATTTTGACTTGCTTGGTTTATCGAAAAGCAAAGAAGCGACTCTGGCATCGATCATAGCCGCCGAGGATACCCGCCGGGTCACGGGTAAATTCGATGATTATATAAATGATCCCGATCCTGATATACGCGCCCGCGCCGCGCTGGCGATCGGCCGCATTGGAGACACCGACGCGGCCCGCGCACTGTTTGTAATGCTTGAGGATTCTGTCGCTGAAGTTGCCGAAACGGCGGCCTTTGCAATCGGCCTTACCGGGGAGCGTCGTTTCGCGGCCAACCTGCTCGATGTCTGCTCCGATTTCAAACCTGAACTGCTGGCCATGTGTATTGGTTCCGTCGGATTTTTATCCGACTCCGGCATGACCGATGTCAATGAACTGGCGGCATTATATCTCACCCATGTCGATCATCGTGTCCGCGAACAGGCGGCTTATGCCGTCTGGCGCTCATCTTATTATGACGGTACCGATATGTTGATCAATGTCTGCCGTAATGACCCGGTTCGCCCGGTGCAGATTGCCGCTCTTTACGCTCTGGTCAGGATGCGGATTGAAAAGCCGGGCGATCTTTATGCTGAGTGGCTGCCCGACTCCGACCCGTATGTCCGCCTGCTGGCAATAGGTGGATTGTCTCTTGGAAAAGACGACAGTAAAACCTCTATAATTGCATCAGGCTTGAATGATCGTGACAACAACGTGGTCGCACAGGCCATAAATGCTCTGACAGGCATCGGCTCGGAAAGAGCCATTGAAAGGCTGAAATCGAAATATGCCGTCGAAGATGATGAAAAGCTGAAAGTGCTGTTGCTGGAATCTTTTGCGCGTCTCGGGGATGATGCCATTGTCGATTATGCATTGGATGATATACATACACAGGAGAGCATTAATATCAAAGCGGCGGCGATTTACTATCTGTCCCGCATCAAAAAAGAAGAGATGATACCGCTCATAGACAGTCTGCATGATCTCGCCAATAACTATCTCAAGGCGCGGATTGCCGATGCTCTTGGTACTATCGGCGGTGAGGCGATCAAGCCGAGGTTGGTTTCTCTATATAAGGACAGCTCGGTTTTAGTCCGCGCCGCGGCTTTCGAAACAATCTGTGCGGTCGATCCGGGCAATATCGACTATTATATAAAAACCGCCCTGGCCGATGATGATTTTGTGCTTCAGGGCCTGGCTATCGATAAAATCGGGCAGATTAAGGATCCCGATTTTCTGCCTCAACTGAAGTCATTAATAAAAGACGGGGCGGAGGCCCATGTCACCGTCAAAAGGTCCGTTGTCGATGCGGCTGGTAATTTTCTTGGCGGCGACGCCGACTCATTGGCCGAGGATATTCTATATCGCGGTTTGCTTGACCGGGAATATGTCGTCAGTAAAGATGCCGCGAAAATATACAAAGCAAAACTGAATCAGGACAAGTCTGCATTTATCTCGTATCCAAAGGGCTTGATAAGCTCACGCAAAATAAAATCGCAGCTTGGAAAATATCGAGAGAATCCAAAGGCAAAAATTATTACCGCGCATGGCGAAATCGTAATGGAGCTTTATTTCGATATCGCTCCTTTGACCGTTTATAATTTTATCAGGCTGGCGAAAGAGGGATTTTATGACAGCCTGGATTTCCACCGGGTCATCCCCGCTTTTGTGGTGCAGGGCGGCGACCCGCATGGAGACGGCTGGGGCGGACCGGGTT
>QNAH01000443.1 GCA_003641425.1 Candidatus Zixiibacteriota bacterium | reverse complement strand
AAGAGATTGATAACCTTTACCTTCACAAGAAGAGCAAATAGTATTTTTAGTAATGCTTAGGGTTTTTTCAGTGCCATTTAAAGCCTCTTCAAATTCTATATCAAGTTGATAAATTAGATCTCTTCCACGACTTCTGGTGTAAGTCTTTGAGGATGTAGTGCTTCCAAAATCAAAGAAGTCATCAAATATTCCAAAGCCTTTTAAAAATTCCTCAAAATTGAATCCTCCAAATATGTCTCTTAAATCATCAAAATGTGTGAAGTCCTTCCAGGTGAATTCACCTTCTCTAAAAGCACCTGATAACCCTGCATGTCCATAAGTGTCATAGAGTTTTCTCTTTTGGGGATCGGATAAAACTTCATAGGCTTCTGATATTTCTTTAAATTTTTCTTCTGCTTCTTTTCTATTGTGAGGATTCCTATCAGGGTGATATTTTAAAGCAAGTTCTCTAAACGCCCTTTTTATTTCTTCCTGAGAGGCATTTCTACTTACTCCTAAAACTTCGTAGTAGTCTCTTTTAGTCCCTTTCATAATGTTTATTTATTGTTTTTATCTTCCTCTTTGAATTCTGCATCTACAATTTTTTCATCTTTTGAGTTTTGCTGTGAACTTTGTTGTTGAGTGCTTTGGGTGTCCTGTTGAGATTGTCCTTGAGTTTGCTGTGTTTGGGCTCTTTTGTAAACTTCTTCGGCTATGCGATGAGAAGATCTTAATAAGTTATCCATTGCTTCCTGAATTTTATTTACATCATCTGATTTGGTGGCTTCTCTAAGTTGTTTAATTTTTTCTTCTATATCTTTCCTTTCATTTTCAGGGATTTTATCTCCCAAATCTTTGAGGGTTTTTTCAGTGGTGTATATTAAGTTTTCAGCCTTGTTGCGCATCTCTACCAGTTTAAGTCTTCTTTCATCTTCAGAGGCATATTTTTGTGCTTCTTGAATCATTCTTTCTATCTCTTCCTTAGAAAGTTTATTGGGAGCAGTAATTCTTATAGATTGCTCTTTTCCTGTTCCTAAATCTTTAGCAGATACATGAAGAATTCCATCTGCATCTACGTCAAAACTTACTTCAATCTGAGGCACACCTCTGGGAGCAGGAGGGATACCTATGAGGTCAAATCTTCCCAGTTCCACATTATCATTGGCCATAGCCCTTTCTCCTTGAAGGACCCTTATAGTTACTGCAGTCTGATTATCTTCAGCAGTGGTGAATATTTGAGATTTTCTGCAAGGAATGGTGGTATTTCTTTCAATTATTTTTGTGAATACCCCTCCTAAGGTTTCAATGCCCAAAGAGAGAGGAATGACATCTAATAGAAGTATATCTTTAATTTCTCCTTTTATTACTGAAGCCTGAATTGCTGCTCCTGTAGCCACACATTCCATAGGATCCACTCCTCTTTCAATTTTTTTACCTATGTAGTCTTCTAAAAATTTCTGGACGATAGGCATTCTTGTAGGACCTCCTACCATAATTATTCTATCAATATCAGAAGGACTTAAATTTGCATCTTTGAGTGCTCTATCTATAGGAGAAGCGCATCTTTCAATAATAGGTCTCACTAAATTTTCCAGAGTAGAACGGGTTATTTTCATAGTTAAGTGTTGTGGTCCACTGCTTGTAGCAGTAATGTATGGAAGGTTAATTTCTGTCTCCAATACCGATGATAGTTCTATTTTGGCTTTTTCAGCCGCTTCATAAATTCTCTGCATAGCCATTTTATCGTTTCTTAAATCTATACCAGTATTTTTCTTAAATTCCTCAACTATATAATTTACTAAAGCCTCGTCCATATCTCTTCCACCTAATTGTGTATCTCCAGATGTAGATTTGACCTGAAATACACCTTGAGCCATTTCCATTATAGTTACATCTAACGTTCCTCCTCCAAAATCAAATACTAATATTTTCTGCTCTTTTTGTTCTTTATCCAATCCATAGGCTAAACATGCTGCTGTAGGTTCATTTATAATTCTTAACACTTTTAACCCGGCAATTTCTCCAGCGTCTTTGGTTGCTTGCCTTTGGTTATCATTAAAATATGCAGGAACTGTTATCACTGCTTCTTTAATCTCTTCTCCTAAGAAGGCTTCAGCGTCTCTTTTAATTTTTTGAAGTAGAAAAGCAGAAAGCTGTTGAGGCGTGAACTCTTTGTTGTGGAGTTTATATTTAAAGGTAGTTCCCATTTTTCTTTTCCATCCACTTACTGTGCCTTCAGGATTTATAGAAGCCTGGCGTCTTGCAGGTTCTCCTACAAGGAGTTGTCCATCTTTGGTTAAGGCCACATAAGAAGGAAAAGCCTTGCCTCCTACAATAGTGGTTCCCTCTGCTGAAGGAATCATTGTGGGTCTTCCACCTTGAACTACACAACATGCAGAATTACTTGTTCCCAAATCAATTCCTATTACTTTAGCCATATTTTATCCCTCCTTTTGTTCTTCTTTTTTATTTACCACCACCTTTGAAGTGCGTAATACTTTGTTATGCAACATATACCCTTTTTGTATTTCATCTATAATCATTCTATCTGGATGTTGAGGTGAGTTTACAAAACTTATAGCTTCATGCAGAAAAGGATCAAAAAATTTATTTATAGCTTCAATTTCTTTTACTCCCCAAGATTTCAATATCTGCAGGAGATTTTTATAAAGTAAATCTAATGCTTGGATTAAATTT
>QNAH01000085.1 GCA_003641425.1 Candidatus Zixiibacteriota bacterium | reverse complement strand
GTTGTTTTGTTTTTTTATCCATGGCAATTATGGTGAAAATTTTAACGTCGGGGCAGATGTGGACAGGTCTCCCGATCCGCGAAGAATCCGCCGCCCACATGAAAGAAATGATATTGAGATGCGCCATTAATTGCCGTTTTTTCTTGCCGTCCAAGGAGATACGCGTTTGAACATATATAAATTTAGGGGTAACAAACCCATTTTGCCGTAAGCAGTTATTTTGCAGAGGCTTATGCCATTTGAACAAAGTCATCAGAGGGAATAAGCAAATAATTCGGGAAAAATGGATTCCCGCCTGACGCGGCAATGACAATGTTATAAACACGGGCGGGAGTAAATCCCGCCCGTGCAATTATCGAATCTGTTGCAGGGACAGGGCATTGCCCTGTCCGCGATATGGCAACCAAATCGACCTTAAAAGCGGACAGCGCAATACGCTGTCCCTGCAGAAATTGACAAGGAGCAGATGTGGACATCTGCCGCGCGCGAAAAAGAGGGGATGAAAAAAAAGTAGGGGCCGATCCGTGTGTCGGCCCGGGTTTATTCAAGACGGGCACAGACATGGGTACACCCCTGCATGCGGTTTTGTGCTGTCAGGTGCGGTGACCTGACAGCACTTTAATATTATGCAGGGACAGGGCATTGCCCTGTCCGCGATATGGCAACCAAATTACATTGAAAGAAGATAGTACAATATACTCTCCCTTACCGCTGGCTCCGCATCGAAAGCGAGATACGTTTGCGGTCGATATCCACCGCAAGGACCCTCACCTTCACCTTCTGGCGTACCTTGACAACCTCGTTCGGGTCTTTGACAAACTTGTCGGCCAGCTCCGAGATATGCACCAGGCCGTCCTGATGCACCCCGATATCGACAAAGGCGCCGAAATTGGTAACATTGGTGACTATCCCCGGCAACTGCATACCGACCTCGATATCCTCCATGGTGCGGACCTCGTTGTCGAAACTGAACGTCTCGAATTCGGCGCGCGGGTCGCGGCCCGGCTTGGCCAGTTCATCCATGATATCGATCAAGGTCGGGATTCCGATTTTATCAGTGATATAATTTTCGAGCACGACTTTTTTGCGCAGGTTTTCATCCGCCATCAAATCATCGACAGTACATCCCAGGTCCTCGGCCATCTGCATGACGACCCCGTAGCTTTCCGGGTGCACCGCCGAGCGGTCAAGCGGATTTTCGGCATCGTTGATCCGTATGAACCCGGCCGCCTGCTCGAAAGCTTTCGGTCCCAGCCGCGGTACCTTTTTAAGAGCGGTACGCGATTTAAACGGACCGTTTTCGTTGCGGTAGGCGACAATGTTCCCGGCCAGTTGCGGCCCCAGACCGGAGATATAGGTCAAAATCTGTTTGCTGGCCGTGTTGACCTCAACCCCGACCGCGTTGACACAGCTCATCACCGTATCGTCGAGGCTCTGCCTTAGCGACGGCTGATCGACATCATGCTGGTACTGCCCGACCCCGATCGATTTCGGATCGATTTTGACCAATTCGGCCAGCGGATCCATCAGGCGGCGGCCGATCGAAACCGCCCCGCGGACAGTTATATCATAATCGGGGAATTCCTCGCGGGCCACCTCCGAGGCCGAGTAAATCGATGCCCCGGATTCGTTGACCATCTCGATCAGAATATGATCCGGCAAACCAAGTCCCCGGATAAATTCTTCCGTTTCGCGTCCGGCGGTACCGTTGCCGATGGCTATCGTCTGCACCTTGAATTTTTCGCACAGCGAACGGATCTCAGCGGCGGCCGCCTCACGCTGGGCCTCACTGCCATGGGGAAAGACGGCAATATGATGATCGAGTTGACCCTGGCTGTCGAGACAAACTACTTTGCAACCGGTACGGAAACCGGGATCGATGGCCATGATGCGCTTTTGTCCGAGCGGCGGCGCCATCAGAAGCTCCCGAAGATTTTCGACAAATACATGAATTGCTTCGGCATCAGCGGTTTTTTTCGATTCGGCCCGCATCTCGGTTTCCATCGAGGGCGCCAGCAGACGCCCGTAACCGTCCTCGATAGCCATCCAGACCTGATCGGCGGCGGCGTTGTCGGCGCTGATAAACATCTCCTTGAGAATTGCCAGCGCTTCATCCTCAGGCGGCAGGATGCTGAAACTGAGTACTCCTTCCTCCTCACCGCGGCGGATTGCCAGAATACGGTGCGACGGAGCCTCGGCCAGGAGTTCTTCCCAGTCATAATAATCGGAAAACTTTATTCCCTCGTCTTCTTTGCCGGTGATTACTTTCGATCTGATTGTCGCCGCCTTGGCGAAAAGTTTTCTCATCCGACCGCGCGCATCGGCATCCTCGCTCACCCAGGCGGCGATAATATCACGCGCTCCGGCCAGAGCATCCTCGACCGTCTCAACCTGTTTTCCCGCATCGACAAAAGCTTCCGCCTCTTTTTCCGGATCGATATCCTCCTGGGCAAAAATCATTTCGGCCAGAGGTTCAAGACCGCGCTCAATCGCGATTGTCGCGCGGGTCCGCCGTTTGGGCCGAAACGGCAAATAAATATCTTCAAGTTCCGCCATCGTTGCGGCGGCTTTGATTTTTTCTTTGAGTTCGCCGGTCAGAAGCTCGCGCTCTTCGAGCGATTTGAGAATCGCTTCCCGGCGCTTATCCAGTTCGCGAAGCTGTGCGATCCGGTCCCTGATGGCGGTTATGGCCACTTCGTCGAGACTGCCGGTCGCTTCCTTGCGATACCGGGCGATAAACGGCACCGTGGCATCATCATCGAGCAGGGTTACCGTTGCTTTGACCTGAAGCTCATCAAGTCCCAATTCTGCGGCAATGGTCGCCACATGTACATCATTCATACCTGATCCGCCATAATTTGTATATTTTGTACTTATCGGTACTGAAGACCGGCGATTTTTACGGCCCCCCGGTGATATCCGTCGGGGAAAAGGCTCTGGAGAATGTCAAGATCTATATTGTTGTCCTCACATGTCTGGTAAACCGTCGGCACCATCGTCGTCTCTTCCCATTTCTTGCGGAGGTAATATATTATTTTCCAGTGCCTTTCTGTCAGATACTGCGGCATTTTCATTTCGTAGGCCTTATGCAGAGCGAAATTTTCGTCCCACTCCGAGGCATCGATCAAAAATCCCTGGACATCGGTATGGTATGTTTTGCGTTCATACATCCGGGTATGGTGGACTATATGTTCCTCGAGCCAGAATTGCTGAAAATAGCCGTCATGGTATGTGACCCCGGCCAGTTTACAGGCTCCGCGAAGGTACCCGGTCGGGAACAAGCGTTTCAGTTCCCCAAGCCCCAGGTCGTTCTTCTTACATGCCACATATATCAGGGGACAGACATTTATTTTCTCGAATGTATTTCTAATAAAATAAATAACCTTCCAGTGAGCATCCTTCAAACCGTCCCGAATTTTGACTTTTGGGGCCATTCCGATAGCGAAATTCTCGTCCCAGTCGTTGGGATCAAGCAAAAAGCCCTTGTTACCGACGTTGTATATCTTGTTATTGTACTCGAATGTCTTCATCTATAACTGTCAAATACTGCGGTCTTAATTTTCACATTATCAAATTACAAATTCCCCGCGGTTTTGCAAGTCCAATTCGAATATTTTGACAGCTTTCCTTGTCGACTGCGGACTATCAATATATTCCGTTCAAAGTTCAACACGGATCGTTTTTGCGTCCAATATCGCCTCCATTGAGCCAGTCGGTTATGTGTCGGGAGAAATCATATTAACACCCCGCACATATTTTTTCGTAAAAAGTATGGTGACGGTAAATAAACTGTTTATAGTAGGGATGAATAAATCTATTTTAATGCGCAGGTAAGTGATTGATAGTGAATAAGTTGCTTTTCAAGATAATATTTCCGGCGGTTGTTCTGATAATTCCGGCGGTACATCTCAATGCCGCAGATCCGGGTCAGCTTCATCAGGCATTCAATCATATCTATAATTCCAAGCTTGAAACCGACATCTACACTCTCGGGAATCTCACGGTCGAATACAGGGATATGCGGCTGACTTTCGATACCGGGCAATTCGTTTTTTTCACGCCGGTAGTCATCGATACGATCGAACATTATTACGGCGGTTTTTTTGTCGGCCAGGTCAGAATATCTTTCCGCCCCGGGCTTGATCTGGAACGGGACCAGTTAAGACGTTTCTTCGAAAGCGACGCAATCGATGCGGTTTATGAAAATGTCACCCTGCTTTTTGGAGACATCCTATACCGGCAAATTATTGAACATTTATCACCTGTCCCCGATACCCTGAAACACAAATATATAAAAATGGCACGGGAGGAATTCGAATATTTCACCAAAAACGAGAATATGTATTATGCTTTCCGGACTCTTCAGAGTCTGTTCTACCCCGAAGGGGATAAATATCTGGCGGCTAATTTCTCCGGCGGCGGATCCGGACGCATATTCTATGTTTTCAATCCGTTTGATCGTGAGGAAATCCGTCTGCTCAAGCATTACTGGTACTGGCACGACGGCGGAGAGTTCATGGAAACGGTTTGCAGTTACTCCCAGTACGCCGACGATACCCATGCCGACATCAACGGCATCGACAAACCGTTTGTGAAAATAAACCATTACGATATCAAGGGCATGATCGGCCGTAAAGAGGTCCTGACGGCAAAAACGAAAATCACTTTTGAAATGCTTATACCATCGACACAGATGCTTGAGATGTCGTTGCACCCGGAATTAATCGTCGACAGCATCATGGATGAATCAGGAGAACCGGTGAACTTTATGCGGTATGAAAAAAACTCCAACAAATCGAGGCCGCTTTACATTATTATGAATCATCCCGCTCAGTTCGGCGACACGCTCGCTCTCGAGTTCTTTTACAGCGGGAAGGTCTCAAAAAAATATGCCGGACAATTCTATATGACTCCCGGTTCGAACTGGTATCCGGGATCATACTCGACCGATCGCGCCCTGTTCGATATGGAATTCCACACACCAAAGAATTACCGTTTCATTGCCACCGGCAATCTTGTCGAGAGCCGGATGGAGTCGGACACTCTTATCACCCGGTGGAAAATCACACGGCCCACCCGCAATGTCTCTTTCAGCATGGGGCTGATGAATAAATATGATTTCAAGGAAAAAGACCTGCCGCTATTGAGCATCTACTTCGACAAGGAATTGCATAAGGAGATTGCCCGAAACCTGTCGCCGGCTATCAAGACCGCCGGGACAGATATCCAGGAGGAAGTCGCCGAGGATGTCATAAATTCCCTGAGGCTGTTTTCAGATTATTTCGGGGCCTATAGCTTCGGACAGATGCGCATAAGCGAGACCATGGCCATGCACGGCGAAGCCTTCCCCGGATTTCTTCATCTCGGCGTCCCGGCGTGGATTCAGCGGGATGATAAGGGATACATCAGTGCCTCACGCGCGCATGAAGTCGCCCATCAGTGGTGGGGGGTCGGCGTCGAATACGAGACCTACCACGATCAATGGCTTAGTGAGGGATTCGCCGAGTACTGCGGGCTGATGTATGTTCAAGCGGCATTCGGCAATGAGCACTTCGAAGAACTGCTGAGCGATTACCGGGATAATATCTTTTCCAACCGAAAATACCTTTTCAGCTCGGGGGAACAATCCGGCCCGATTGCCATGGGATACCGGACACTGAGTACAATCACACCGGGTGACTACGGCCTCATAATTTATGAAAAAGCCGCCTTCTGCCTGCACATGCTGAGGAATTTGATGATCGATCTGAAAACGATGAGAGAGGATGCCTTCTTCAATATGATGAGAGAATTCTATCTTACCTATCGCGGTAAAGCGGTCTCGACAGCCGACTTTAAAAAACTGACGGAAAAATATCTCGGTATCGATATGTCATGGTTCTACGATCAATGGATCTACGGTAACAGTCTGCCTGAATACAATTTTACCTATGGTTTTGAAAGAGATGCCGAGGGACGGTACACCGGAATCTGCCGTGTCATAACCAAAGGGGTCAATGAGAACTTCAGGATGTATGTCCCGCTCGAAATCGAAGTCGACCGCGATCGAAAAGTTTATATCAGGATTATGATAGAGGGTACCGATTTCAGTTTTACTCTGCCCGGGTTGTCCAAAATTCCGAGAAGTCTTCGGCTCAACCCGTTCATGTCGGTCCTGGCCAAAGTAAAACAATAATTGGCCTACCGTATCATCTCTCCAACCGATCCGGAGGTCCTTCGGTAACTCGCTTATTCAGATTTTCCAAAACATACGACCCGGCCCGGTCGAAATATTCATAAAGCCGATCCCGGTCCTCACCTATCCCCCAGCCGTGCTGAGTCAAAATGACCTTTGTGCGATCGGAATCGACCGCCTCGAATTGCAGGATTATCTGTGTATGCTATTCGCGAAGCGGACCGAAACCGGGCGGTGCGTTCCGCTCGAAAGAAAGCATCTGCTTCAGAAGGTAACTTAAAATCCGGCATCCCTCCGAAACACGCTGACCATACGCAGCCTGACTGTTGAAATATATCTCATACGGGCCGCCGGGGCGCAATTCGATCTTATTGTCCGTTGAGAAAAATATCAGTGCACCATCGGAAGTGGTCCATGCTTCCCAGACCTGGTCGATCCCGGCCGGAACCACAACTTCTTTACGAAGAATCTTGTCGGCTATTTCTCCGGGGTATCTCTCCGGCGATAGATGGTCCATCAGCAACGATACTGTCATCCTGCTGATTATATAGGTATGTACTCCTTGTACAACCGACGGCTCATTGTCCATGATATGAAGCGCTTCTTCTTTGCTGTCGGTTCGGAGAATGATCAAGCCGAAAACCGGATCAAAAACCGGCCCGGCGGTGACCACCTTCTTTTGCACCACCAGGTTCTTGAGATAATAATAATGATCGGTCATGATCTTCTCTTCCTCCGGCGTAATATTATCCGGTACCCGTCGCGGGTCCCGATAAACTGGAGAAAATAATTCTCTTCAGGTTTATCATTCGGTTTTTCCATATTTTCACCTCCCTAAACGCCGATAGCCATGTCGTATACCAAATAACGGCAGAAAAATGTTGCTGAATCTCTATTTATTCATATTTTGTGACAGGTTGAGGTTTTATTTACTTTTTCATTTCTTACCCGAGATCCTGCCGGAGATAAAGAGCAAACATGAGAATTCTTCGAATCGCATCCGGGCTTATTGCCGTCCTGCTTCTGTTCTGCGTTTTGGCTATGGCCGATGATATTTACCCGCCGGGAACTAATATCATCTGCCGATACAGTACCGACCGGACCGAGTACACATCCGGCGACACCATGCTTATCATCCGGTCACTGGTGAATAACGAATCTTTTTCATTGACAGGATTGTACATGTCGGATAACCTTCCGCCCGAATTCACCTTAATCTCATGCAACCTCAGAATCAACGGGGTCGATATCGATCACCACTTTACCGGCATCTCGCAGGGTCTGGTCATCGGTTTTTACGACACTTACTACTGGGTGGTGGACAGCCCTGACGATAGCCTGGGCGCCTTCAATCTGATCGATCCGGGCGACAGTCTCTCGCTCGAAATTCTGGTCATGCTCCCTGATTCCGGTCTGTATCTGCTTCCGTTGCGAACAACCGTCTTCTACGGCAACCAGACAGGTTATTTCGCCACCGATGAACCGCTGTCGATTGCAATCGATCTGACTGAAATTTGCGGCGATGCAAATGGTGATTTCGGAGTGAACCTGCTCGACATCACCTTTATAATCAGCTATCTGTATAAAGGCGGACTACCGCCTGTACCGATCGACAGGGGAGATATAGATAACTCCGCTCATGTCAACCTGCTTGATGCGACCTACCTTATCAGTTACCTCTACAAAGGCGGTGCGCCGCCCTATTGCCCCTGATAATTCCGGTGTCTTTTTTTATTGAGGGTATTATTCTTGAGTTGACGCCCGTTCTTCAAACCGTTTTATTACACCAAAATATAAACTGCATGATACGTGACAGATACCATGCCGGACGATATTATAGTTATAAAAAACAAATTCACTGACAGGTGGGGAAAATATTTTCCGGGAGTCGAACTCCCCCTTGTCTTTTTTTACACGGACAACCGTACAATCGCCGAGGCGACGCCGAAAGCTGAAGAATGGCGATGCCTTATCGCCGATCTCGGTCGTGCGAGGCGCGGATTCCCCCTGTTATTCGATATCGACTCGATTGGATGCGGCGGAGGTAAACGGTATCTCGGTTTCGACTCTCCGGCCCAGCCCGGTTTCGAACATTTTCTTTCATGCGGAATCCCGGGTAAGATCGACGGAATTCGGTACAAAAAAACGCCCGAACTGGTCAAGGCGCAGATGGAATTACAGAAACCGTTCGAGGCTCCGGCGAAATATATCGTTTTCAAAAGATGGGATAAACTCGAAAACTCCGACAAACCGCTGGCGGTCATCTTCTTTGCGATCCCCGATGTTATCGCGGCCCTGTTCAGCCTGGCTAATTTCGATGAGGTCGATCCCAATACGGTTATCACCCCGACCGGTTCCGGATGTTCGCAAATCGTTTACTTCCCCTATCAGGAACTACTTTCCGGGAAAAACCGCGCGGTGCTGGGTATGTTCGATCTTTCGGCACGTCCCTATGTTTCCGCCGACATATTGACCCTCGCCATTCCCTGGCCGAAATTTACCGGTATGATCGAAAATATGGATGAGAGTTTTCTTATCACCGACGGCTGGGAAAAGATCAAAAAACGTCTGTAAGCAGATAAATTTGCGAATTACACAGGATCTGCATACAATTCATATTAATTGCAGAGTTGTAATATCGATACGGAAAATCGGTGTCGATTTTGCATCAGCCTGTCTTCCGCCCCAGAATGCAATACTCGGTTGCCCAGTGGATGCCGATACCCCGCAGCCTCTCTTTTATCTGCTCGCCGCGATCGGCCAGCGGGGCCAGTTCGGGATGTTCCTTTGCCCGCCCGATATACTGGTCGCAGATATCGTTCAGCCAGTCGATCGTCTTTTTATCCTTCGGATCGGCCTCGAGATCATCGAGTTCGATATTTTCTGTCTTCGTAAAATCGAGTGTACCGATCAGCGCGGTCAACTCATCGCGGTCGAAGGTCGGGTTGTGGACTATCCCGGTGGCGGTGTCGATCTCGGCCCACCAGTGATGCATGTACACATGAGTGAGCTGTTCTTCGGTCTGGCTGTCATGCACCATCTCATATACCAGGAAAAGGCCGCCCGGCTTCAATACTCGGTACAT
>QNAH01000084.1 GCA_003641425.1 Candidatus Zixiibacteriota bacterium | reverse complement strand
TGCAGAGACTGCGGTGAGCATTTATCCGGTGTATCATGAGTCGTGTGCCAGTATGGATAATTGAAATCGATTATCACGGCCGACTGAAGTTTGACCGTCATGAAACTGAGATGATCATCATGAATAGCATACCCGACCGAATCGACAAACGCCGTTTCCCCAAGCTTTTCGGCGACATCCCAGATCAAATCGGTTATCTGGGGAGAGTACTTGTTGGAAAATTCCTCCCGGTACACCTTCAGATCACTATCCCCGATCATATCGATAACTACGGCGAAATGGTAGTTGTCAGCGATGTTTCTTTTTACCATTTCCTTGGCGCCCAGAAAATATTCATCAAGCCTGCCGGGCGGACCGTAATCCTCGCCATCCAGTAACGCCAGGTCGACGCCGATTTTCGGCCTTTGCCGCGAGAAGAGATTGGCCATCTCCATCAGCACCGCGACACCCGAGGCCCCGTCATTGGCGCCGTCGATCCAGTTTTCACGCTTGGTGGAATCGGGATCATACTCCGCGCGGGGACGACTGTCGTAATGGGCCGCCAGCAGATATCGTTTTGTATCGCTATGATCGGTGCCGTCAATCGATGCAATTATATTTATCATCTCGATCGCCTTACCGGTCTGCTTATCATTGTGGACAAAGTGCATGGTATCGACACGCACTCCGAGACTGTCGAAAAAATGATAAAAATACTCCCGGCATCTGCGGCTGTTGTCGCTGCCCGGAACCCTGGGACCGAATGCAACCTGCTCTTCGATATATCGAAAAGCACGCTCTCCGTCGAATTGCGGTATCGATGTTTTCTCTTTGCCCCCATTACAGGCCGGATCAAAAACGATCATAACTGCCAGAATGGGTAATAACACCGAGTATAATGTTTTTGTTTTCATAGATAGGAAAGAATGGAGGCGAAGACAAAAAGTCAATTAAATATTTTAGAACCTGATATCGACCCAGATCCGTAGTTCCCGCACATGCGATTTTCTGTTCTGTTGTTTATTATTGGTGTCCTGCCAGCGCCCGCTGATGCCGCCCTTGATCTGGTTGGAAAAAGCGTAAGAAATGGTCGGTGTCACCATGAAATCCCGGTTGTCGCCCTTTGAAATAAGCGGCGTATCACCCGATGCCTCTTCTGTAGTCTGTTGACGAATCGAAACCTCGAGAGATATTGCCATGGTCGACCGGAATTTTATTCGCCCTAAAATCGGGAACTTGACACCCGTCGGCCATGAAAATGAGTATTTTGTCGATGCCGAGGCATTAGAGGATGTACTGCGTGATTTACGAGTTATCTCCCCGGTGCTGGAGTTGTATGAAATATCCTCACTCACCGAGCGGTTCGTCCTGACATTTATCTGGAGATCACGGAATATGTTGAATGTGAACGACAGTAGCGGATTTTGCGAAATGGTCTCGGATTCCTTGGTCTTAAATCCTGTCGTAAGATTATAATATTCTTTGGTACTTCGGGAATATTTCGTTCTCGGCGCAAACTTCCTGATAAACGGATTTAAAAACTTGAATGTCGTTAACTGATTAATGGTAAAATTGAAATCCGGGAAAGTCGTCGAAACCGATTTCGTCGGATTAACCGCCTTGATTAAATCGCGATTGATGGTCCGGTTGAATGATACCCCGGTCTTCAACCCGCCAAAGAACTGCGTCCCCGAACTTAATCCATAATTGGTCGACTTCGTGGTGATGGTGGAGCGCCCCGTCGATCCGGATTCAGAGTCGATCTCTGCCCCGATATCCTCCGTCAGGCCGAAACGGAATTTAAGACTGGCGCGCTCCTTGAGACCCACATACGAATAACGGTACGCCTCTTTGAAATCATAATTTATCGGTTCGATCCAGGAGGTCAGGAATCTCAGCACCGACGCCGGCCCGGTCACGAGTTTTTTCATCAGGCTGCTCTTGGGTTTATCCTTATCCACTTCCTCTCTCTTCGGGCGAATCCGACGTGATGATCTGCGGCTGGTCGGTTTGCCGCCCAAAAACTTATTGAGATCGAAAACACCGCCGACACTGTATGATTTATTGGATGACATATTGCGTGTTTCACTAATGACATTGAGATCTTCAGTATAAGAGGTCGAGAAACTGAATTTGTGGGTCAGGAAGCCAAATATTACCGGACTGTAGCCGGAACTGAAGGCCTGTGTATATCTCGTTTCTCGCCCAAGTTTGAAATCTTTGGGATTAAAACTGAAATTCACCAAATCCGGGTTGGATAAGTCGCGATTCGTCGTCATATTATAACTGGACGTGAGATTGTCCGATATTTTATAGGTCGTTCTGAATGTCCCGTTAAATGTCTTGGTCAGGGTGTTGGTCAGGATATGGTTTATATTCCTGGTGATCCTCAGACTTCGATTGACATCGCCGGTCAGGCTGATTGTCGATGGGAAGAAATAGAATTTGTTCGGGCTGAATCTCTTCAGTAATGGAATCGGCTGTGTCCAGAAAAATGGCCTTATATGAGGAACCTTGGGAATATTATACGTGTAAGACATACCTGCCCGATAGCTTTCGCTTAATGACATAGGTGTCGACGGTGATAGACCGTCAGAACGACTGTATGAGAAATTGGTCCGAATATTATTCAATAATATTGAAAAAACAGGATTTTTTGTTTTCTTGTTGACCGTCTCTGATATAGAAAAGGACTTTGTCACCGTCTCCGTCTTTTCCTCATCCCGAAACTGCTCCGGCAGAATAATATCCGAATTGTATTTCAACTGCGGTATTGAAGTACTTTTTGAATATCTGTACGATACCGGCAGGCTGGCTCCGAGAGAACGCGGCATAAATTTATCAAGTTTGAAATTCAATCCGTAGCTGTACGAATTGGTCGATTTACCGCTTCCCAGATTATCTGTCGATCCCGCCCGCGTGGAACCGGAAATTTTCCTGAAATATGCGTTCCGGTAATTATATCCCGCGTTATAGGTAAACAGATCGGCCACATTACCGCTGAATGAAATACGCGCCGCCGTCCCGACATCAGTCCGCACATCGGTCACACGCAATTCATCGACCCACATATCGCCGCTTATCAGCGAATCCGCCCTGAGAGGAACAACACCAAAAGCCAGATATTTAACTTTGGTTATATCGGGAGAACCAAAAACACGATAATGATTGCCGTTAACAACCGAGTCTTTGAAATTTATATCCAGGTCGGGATTATCGTCCTGCTCCCTGATAAGGACTTCTCTCAAACCCGTGATTTCATCAAAATTGATACCGACATCCATCCAACCTTTATCATCGATCCATTCCGATGAATCTATAGTCGTTCGCAGTTCGTAGTAATTCTCCTCATCCTTGCCGATACGAAACAGAAACATCAGCGTGGAATCGTCGGCCAGGTCCCGGGGAGCTCGGACATACATCCGAAGACCGCCGTATCCCATAAGATTGGGTGTATCATAAAGCAGTCTCTGGGCCAGACCGGTATCGGCCGAGACATCATCATAAACCTTCAGATTTTTGTATGTCAATAGTAACGATTGTTCCGGTTCGTTTATCTTTGCGGTTGGATCATAATATCCGGCAACCCCCGGCGGAGGTTCATAATACGGTATCGAATCCAGCGGGTCGTTTTCCTGCGTCGAGATAACGGCAACGCTGAATTTGGCCTGGGTGGCGGTATCAACCGCGTTGGCATACTCGAACGGCACCGCAATCGTATCTTCCCAGTTGGGCGAGATGATTTTGGCCGACGCGATCTCGACATCGATTGTATCAGCCTCAGGGGACTCGACCCAGATTCTTACAAACGGTATATCTTCCCATGCCGGCTCATTTATTATTTCATCAATGGCCGATGAATCACGGAGCGGAATGCGGTAGGTGGTCCAGCCATAATCGTTTTCGGAATTCTGAACCAGAAATTCCGAGAATCTATCCGACAGGTCTATCCTGTACGAGAAATAATTATTGCGTGTCCCGGTGCTCTGGTCCTTGTTGAAATCTTCACGGTCCGGCCGTCCGATAGTACCCGGATCATTCTTATTATTCTCGGTCCCGTTTATATATCTGTAATTATAGCGATCGGATTCTTCATATTTCCAGTTATCCTTATGAGGATCAGGGTTGGTGACGGCATTATAGCCCGGCTCTTCGCTGTCGGCGAGTCCGTCAAGCCCCAGGTCCTCACCGTCATCCAATACATTATTAGGCAGGCCTATCAGGTCGTCTTCATCATCGGAAACTCCATTACCGTTGATATCTTCGGAAATCTCACCCAGATCGATATGCAGGATTCCCTTGTTGCCCCTCATTCTAAATTCAAGATGATCCGCCCGCGTCATGTCGGTGGCACTGCCGATTAAACCGCGCATAATCCCCGCCCAGGATCTGGTCGGGTCGATTTCGGTCACTGATGTATCGACATTTCCCAGCCTTCGATCGATTTCATCCGGTTCGAAGTACAGATGTAAGACCTGCGTTCGGCTGTCACTCGCCGTCACCTCACGGTTCCAGATTTCCTGAGTGGCAATCTGGTCATAAGGATTGTACCAGTTCAACCAGGCCCGGTGATAGGTATCGTCCAGTGTCGCCGGTTTGGCCGAGATCAGCCACGATTCTCTGAAAACACTCAAAGAATAAGATTCCTGACTGCCTTCGAAATCATCCAGGTACGCAACACCATCGACATTCGGATTAGGATACGATTGGGCGACCTCGGCAGACACCGCCAGATTAGATTCCCGCTCGGTGGAAAACAGCGGCAAAGCATTTGCCATTTTTGTCAGGAAATTGGATTTAACACGGAAACTGATATCGCCGTCCCAGACAAACATCCGCGATGTCTCCTGCCCGATTTTCGGTTTGCGCTGGGTGGCTTTATCCGATTTATAAAGGATTGTACTCCCTAATTTTAGATTTTTGCTGTACTCGTACTCACTGCGGAGTCCGAACAAAGTCTTCTTCTGGGCTTGAATAAACGGAGAATACTCAAAATCAATCGCCAGATCGGCATTGGGATCGATGGCGTCAGGATCCTTTAAAGTAACCCGTCCAAAATCATAATTTATGGTGTAATCCTCACCCCGAACCATCTCGACTCCGTTTAAGGTGATCCTTTCCGAGCCTTCGATAATATTTGGCCTTCCCAGTGATATATCACTTGAGCGAGTGCTCGAAGTAATCTCCAGGTAGTACTTGCTGACCTCGAGAATTTGCGTCGCGCCGCGTTTATACTGATATATTTCCGGAACCGTTTCGCTTAATGCGTCTGCATTGGCAAATGGTTCTCTGTCAGGGAAAATCAGCAGGCTCTGGTCGGCGACAATTATATCCGAGTACACGTCAACCAGTTGATCAGGCTTGAGCTCGCCATCCTGATTGAACCGGTCCAGCCCAAGCGATGTTATGTAGTATGCGCCGTTTTCGTCATGGTCCAGGTTTTCATCATCGCTCTCCGTTCCGGCCGTCCCCTTATATATCTTAATGTCAAGTCCGTCTAAATCCAGTTTGCCCGATCCAAGGCTGTAAACATTTCGCCATGCATAGCCGAAAGTCGCATCACTTTCCAGAGGTGAGCGACTTTTTAGCAATTTTAATGAGTACGGCGGTGCACTGATATCGCCAATCGTGTCGATAGCCCCGCTGCCGCCCCGTTGCACTATCATCCAGTAACCTATTTCGGCGTTGTATGTCCCGGCATTGGCCTTTTCGAACATGATCCAGAATGAATTGTTGTCGACATAATATTCATCCGAAGGTACTTCCTCGACCAGAGTCAGAGCCTCAGTCTCGTTGGAATATTTCGAGGTGTCATTCGGATCGACATACATATTGGCCTCGGTCCCCAGAGCATCACCGGTTACGGAAGAAATATGTCTGTAAACGGCCAGTTCTACGATTACATCTCCCGCCAGGGTATCAAAATCCATCTCGTCTCCGGACAATCGACCCAGGTCAAAAATCTTGCCGTCAAGATACTGCCAATCGCGGAGAATGGTTTTCCGCGAAGCCCCTCCCGCCTTGATAGTCGTCCGTTCGGTTGACCCTTTTTCCTGGCTGGCGATAGCCGTCAACTCCAGCCCGCCGATCTGAGCCGTGGATTTTATTCCGAATAATCCCTTGATCCTGGTCGAGTAACCGACAAATTGAGTATTGGGAAGAGACAGGGTTGTATTGCCGGCCTCGATGGTCTTGATAATATCATCTTCATCGCCCTTATAGCGAAGCATAATACGGTTGGCCAGCGGAATGTCGGTCTTGGAATCCTGAGATACTGATACGGTAATTTTGGAGCCGATGGTGCCATTGATATCGAAACGCGAAATCTGCTCCATATTCAGGCTGGGGAATTTATTCTGACGATAAGTTGCCGTTTCGGTCCTGTCATCCCACTGTGAACGTCCCGAAAGGGTGATCTGGTGATAGCCCGACACTTTCAGCCCGGCCCCCCCTTCACCGAAAAGAGATTCCATCGCCTTGGATTTAATCGGGATATTGATAGCAAAAAGGCCTCCGGCCTTGTTTTTCTGATCCTTGGCCAGCGCTCTGGACGTGGTCTCACGCATCCTGCTTTCAAGGTTTAGCCTCTTGCGGTACTCATGAAAGGCGTTGGCATCAACCGACCGGGATGTGTAAAAATATTCAAATTTCTTCTTTTTGTAATATGCCCCGGTAAAAGTGATAGAATTATATTCAAAACTGGAACGCTCGACTTTTATTTTTGTCTTATACATTCCTCTCAAAAGCGGATAATCACGGTAATATAATGCTACACTGAAATTTTTCTTTTCTTTTGGATATGGTGATATAAATGAAGGCGGCTCTTCCAGATCATAATTGAAGCGGGGGGGAGATGCAAATATAACACCCCGCAAACCCAGAAGAACTGCAACTGATAGCCAGAAATATGTGATTTTCTTAAACGTAGCGCCAACCGACATTTGTCAGTTAATTTTAATCCGTTAAAAAGATGCTATAGGCTATCCTCCTCAAAATTGCCCAGTAAAATGACTTCTTCCTGAAGGTCTATTCCAAATTTTTGCCGGACCTTTTCTTTCATTAAATTGGCGAGTTTCCTGATATCGACGGACTTAGCGGAACCTTCATTTATCAAAATATTAGCGTGGTTTTCAAAAACTCTGGCGTCGCCGCAACGCAGCGTCTTTACTCCCACATCTTCTAAAAGCTTACCGGCTGAAAGTTTCCCGAATTTTTGCGTCTTGTCGGGAATATTTTTAAAAAAACAGCCGGCTGAATTCAAACCGATTGGAAATTTTTCCCGCCGCATGGTCATAATTTCATCTACTCTGCCTTGAATTTCCTCCTTTTTGCCTGCTTTTAGTGCAAAATTTACCCTGGTTACAAAATCCCCCGTCACCTTAAGTTTGGACCAGCGATAAGAAAATTCAAAATACCCAACCTTCTCTTCTCTTCTATTCCCCTGTCTGTCAACAACTTCAGCGGAGATTAAAACATTTCCGATCTCTCCGCCATAAGCGCCGGCGTTCCCGAAGACAGCACCGCCAACTGTTCCCCATATACCAGTAGCAAATTCCACGCCGGACAATCCGCACTGTGTCGCGTAATCTACAAGCGCCTGAAGTTCCTCGCCTGCTCCACAGGAAATGTTATTGCCGTCATGTTCCAAACCGCAAATCGAATTCTTTATTATCAATCCGTCAAAACCGGAATCCGCTATCAGGACATTCGAACCGCCTCCAAGCATAAATATCGGAATATTTAATTTTGCGACTACTTTGACCAGCCGGGCAAGCTCTTCACCCGATTTCACCTCCATAAACAGACTCGCTGTCCCCCCGGTCCCGAATGTATTTAAATCGGATAACGGCCTGCCGGTTATAATGCGGTCTCCGAAATGTCCTTTTAGCAAGGAAAATGAAGTATCGAAATCCCAACTGCTTTCTTTCACCATGTAACCCCTGCAATTATACATCAAAACCGGCCAAAAAGCAAGTCAAAAGGGAAGTTACACCGGTCGTGAAGATACATAAGTTGACCAGGATTATCATTCCTTGTTTTTTTCATCCGGTTTCCCATCATCGGAGACCTCATCCTGCTTTTTTCCTTCCGCTTCCTCTTCTTCACCTTCCGCAGGACCTTCCTCGCTCTTTTTTGTCTCATCGACAAAATTCATTCTTAACTCAAAAAGCACCCGGTCGATCAGGTCTTTTTCATCCGGTGTCAAATTACCGTCGGTTTTTTCGGCAATCATGGCCAGCATATCGATACTGACCCGGGCCTGCTCAAGGTTTTTTTCGATTTTCCCCGATACCGGCGATGCGATCTTTCCCATCTGCTGCATAGCCGCCATCTGAAGAGAGACTATCAGTTGAAAAAAGCTGGCGTCCATCTTTTTTTCCGATTCACTCATATATTCCTCTTTAACTTCATAATTATATCGATTTTTCGTTCAGGTTTTATTAGCCAAATTTTGTCAATGTCTTGCGTCCTGCAAGTCTGCTTTCAAGATAATTAATCAATCTTCGATCATCCATATCGAAATCCCTGGCTTTACCCAAAAGCTCTATTATGATCTCACGCGCCGCTGTCAGCAAATCCGTGTCCCGTACAAGATTGGCCACGGTTAACTCCGGTAACCCGTGCTGACGGGTCCCGAAAAACTCGCCCGGGCCGCGCAATTCAAGATCAGCCTCCGCAATTTTGAAACCATCGGTCGACGAAACAAACATGTCCAGTCTTTTTTTGGCAAGATCGCTTATCGGGGTCGATGCCACCGCGATGGCCATCCCCCGTTTGCCGCCGCGGCCAACCCGCCCTCGCAACTGATGCAACTGTGATAGACCAAAACGCTCGGCATGCTCGATAACCATGACATTAGCGGTGGGAATATCGATTCCCACCTCGATCACGGTCGTGGAAACAAGAATATCGATCTCCTTTTTCCTGAACGCGCCGATTGTTTTTTCTCTGACGTTGTTCTTCATCCGGCCGTGGACCAGACCGACATTGAATTGCCCGAAGACTTCCTTTTTAAGACGTTTGTATTCGTCCTCGGCCGCCTGCAAATCCATTTTTTCGGATCGCTCGACCAACGGATATACAAAAAACACCTGATCCCCGTCTTCCAGCCGCGTTATCAGATACTTGTACATCTCCGGCCGCGAAGACGCGCTCCGCCACACAGTTTTGGTCGGCTGGCGGCCGGGCGGCATGGTTCTTATAGACGATATATCGAGATCGCCGTAAAGGGTCAGAGCCAGCGTTCGGGGTATTGGAGTCGCCGTCATAACCAGCGTATCCGGGTGTTTGCCCTTGC
>QNAH01000083.1 GCA_003641425.1 Candidatus Zixiibacteriota bacterium | reverse complement strand
CTCTTGCCAGAACCTCGAAAGCCGTTTCGGTTCCGAGCCGCTTCATACGTTCTGCGAACTTCATCCCATGCTCCTAATATTCAGATATGATTATTTTCGATTAACCAAGTTTCAACAGGGTCCTGGCCTTATCGGCAATATACTCAGCCGAAACTTCAAACTCCTTGATCAGCTGCCACGGTAACCCGGATTCGCCAAAACGGTCTTTTACCCCGATCATACCGAACGGCATCATATTGCCGTCACCGGATAATCCGTTAAGAATAGCCGCCGCCACCTGATTACCCAAGCCGCCGATTTGATGCTCTTCGGCGGTGATAATCACCTTTGTCTCTTTCGCCGCTCTGGTAATAGCCTCTTTATCCATCGGTTTTACGGTATGCAAGTTGATGACGCGTGTCTCGATATTGTAATCCTTTTTCAATATCCATGCCGCTCGAAGCGATTCAGCCGCCTCGGGTCCGCACGATATTATCGTCAGATCCTCGTTTTCGTTTTTATATTCGGTCGACAGTTTTACCTCGAAAGCATCCTTGAACATATCTTTTTCACCGCGAAATCGGTAAATGTTGGCGATTCCAAACTCAAACGGAGTGTTTTCATCGGTTACAATCGGGGTCGCTTCACGTGCAAAACGGATATATTTGGGCCCGACGATATCGAACAGCATCGTTCGGGTCATCTTTTTGGTTTCGACAGAATCTATGGGAACTCCTACCCGCATATTGGGAAGACCGCACATCTGGAAAAGGGATTCCAGTTCCTGGTGAGTGGCGCCGTCAGGCCCGACCGAAACGCCGCCATGAGCCCCGACTATCAGGACATTAAAATCGGAATAACATACCGAAACGCGCAATTGATCGAGATTACGGGCCGAGGAAAAAACACCGTAGGTGCCGAACACCGGAATCTTGCCCTCTTTGGCCAGACCGGCCGCTACGGTGGTTCCGCCCTGTTCTGCAACACCGACCGAGATCCAGCGGTCCTTTCTCTCCGGATGATCCTTGTAGAACTGCGAAATCGTGATCGAATCCGAAATATCGGCTCCGATACAGACGACTCGTTCATCATCACCGTACTCGCTCAAAGCCCGTCCCATTCCCTTTCGGGTCGGATCCATGTCGACTTTCATATTATCCTGATTATTCCACCAGTAATCGGCAGAAAACTTGGGCAGTTTCTCGGACAGATGTTTTTCCACCTTGACCTGATGATCGGCACCGATCTTGAAGAATTTTTCAAGATCGAAAGTATCGGGCAGGCCCAGTTCCGCAAGGGCTTTATCCATCTCTTCGCGATTCGGCGGCTTGCCGTGCCAACCGGCCACGTCTTCCATAAAGCTGACACCCTTACCCTTGATGGTTTTGGCCAGAATCAGTGTCGGTTTTTCCTTTGAGTTGCAGGCCTTTTCAAAAGCATCGATCAATGCCGGGATATCATGACCATCGACTTCGATTACATCCCAGTTGAAGGCACGGTACTTCTCTGCCAGCGGTTCGAGGCACTGCACGTCTTTTGTATAACCATCGATCTGAAGACGGTTGCGGTCGAGAATATTGATGAAATTATTAAGCTTGAAATTGCCGGCTTCCATAACCGCTTCCCAGATCGATCCTTCCTGATGCTCCCCATCCGAGGTTATGGTAAAAACCTTGTGGTTTTTCTTATCCAGGCGTGCGGCCAGGGCGGCGCCGACACCAACAGACATACCCTGTCCCAGGGAACCGGATGATATTTCGACACCGGCCAGGTCCTTGCGATGCGGGTGTCCCTGGAACGGTGCGCCAAGCATCCTCAGTGTGGCCAGCTGTTCTTCGGGGAAATAACCCGATACGGCCAGCGATATATATAGCGCAGGTGCTTTATGACCGGCTGACCATATAATCCGATCACGATCGACCCACTCGGGGTTTTTGGGATCATGGCGGGCGATTTTCAGATACAGCACAGCCAGAACGTCCATCATTGAGAGAGTTCCACCGGAATGACCCGATTTTGCCGAACAGAGTGAAAGCATGTCCAGACCACGCATGTGATTGGCCATTTTTTTCAACTCATCTATCGAGTATTCTTTGATAACTTTGCCGGTTTTTGAATCAATAAGCGGCATTTTACCTCCAACTCGTACTTTGTGAATTTCGTAACTTAATCTTTTCGAGGAATATATCAGTTTGATCTTTAACAGTCAACCCTTTTCGGGCCGACAGTTCTCAAGATTTTTTTTATTCTAAGTTCAAGGTAATTAAGAGATTTATTGTTGTGAATTATTATATCCGCGCGGGCTCTAAACTCCTTCAATTTCAGCTGTGATCGAAGACGCATTTTGGCCTCGTTTGCCGTATATCCCTTTTTTACCAACCGGGCGATTTTACTCTTATCAGAAGCGTGGATCACGATAGTCAAATCGACCTTCTTATCCCATCCCCAGTCCAGCAGTAAAGCAGCATCTATGACCACAATTCCATGATCTTTAAGGGCCTCTTTTGATTGCCGCCTTAATTCCTTCAAAAGAGCCGGGTGGACTATTTTGTTGAGCTTTTTTTTCTTATTTTCATCGGCAAAAGCCAGCCGGGCAAGATATTTTCTACGGAGGTTTCCTTTGGGGGTCAAGATATCATCACCAAATGCTTTGATCAATCGGGCGAGAACCTCCGGCTTTTTCTCGACCACATCACGCCCGATCTTATCGGCGGAAATGACATAAGCCCCGCATTCGGCAAAGATCTTCGCCGCTTCGGTCTTTCCCGCACCGATCTGCCCTGTTATCCCTATCAGCATAGTCTACTTGGCATCCAGCCAGTTATCTCCCACGCCCATATCCGCCACCACCGGAACCCGCAATTCTACCGCTTCTTCCATACCTGTCCTGACAATTTTCTTCAGCTTATCAAGCTCACCGACATGCGCATCAAATACAAGTTCATCATGCACCTGAAGAATCATCTTTGATTTCATTCCGGCAATGCTCTTATGAATATTTATCATGGCCACCTTAATCAAATCGGCCGCTGTTCCCTGAATGGGGGTGTTTATGGCGGTTCGCTCGGCAAATTGACGAACCTGGTAATTTTTGGCATTTATCTCGGGTAAATATCTAATCCTGTTAAACAGGGTGGTCACAAAGCCATTCTTTCGGGCAAAATCTTTGGTCTCGTCCATGTATTTCTTGATTCCCGGGTAGCGGGCGAAGTATGTTTCGATAAATTCTTTGGATTGAGCCACATCGAGCTCGGATTGTATCGAAAGTCCATAGGCGCTGACACCATAAATGACTGCAAAGTTGGCCGTTTTAGCCGCCCGCCTCATTTCCGGCGTAATATTTTTAATATCGACACCGTAAACCTCAGCCGCCGTCCGGGCATGTATGTCTTCATTATTCTTGAAAGCCTTGATAAGTGTTTTATCCTCGGAAAAATGAGCCAGGATGCGTAATTCGATCTGGGAATAATCGGAAACGAGCAGTTTATGCTCATCATCACGAGGAATAAAAGCCTTCCTGATTCTACGGCCAATCTCGGTCCGGACCGGTATATTCTGCAGATTGGGATCAGTCGATGACAACCTTCCGGTGGCGGTAATGGTCTGATTGAACGACGTATGCACGCGGCCGGTTTCCTTATTGATCAGACGCGGAATTGCATCAACATAAGTGTTCTGAAGTTTTATCAGTTGCCTGTAATCAAGTATCAATCTGGGAAGGTTATGGATTTCGGCCAGCTCCTCGAGAACACGAACATCAGTCGAATACCCGGTTTTCTTGGCTGTTTTACCTTTAGTCGGGAGTTTTAATTTATCGAAAAGTATATGCGACAATTGCTGTGTGGAGTTTATATTGAACTCTTCCCCGGCCTCGGTATAAATATCGGCCGTCAATTTGTTTAACTGTCCCTCCAGCTCTTTGGATATCCCGGCAAGAAAATCCGGATCGACTCTGACACCGACTTCCTCCATTGCCGCCAGCACCTTTATCAAGGGTAACTCAATATCGTAGTATAAATTGTTGAGCTTCAACTCATCGATTTTGGGAGCCAGAACCTCCTTTAGCCGATATGTATAATCGGCATCCTCGGCGGCGTACCAAGAGGCCTTATCGACATCAACTCTGGCAAATGATATCTGCTTCTTCCCCGATCCTATCAGCTCCGTGATCGGTTGCATACTGTAATTGAAATGCTCAAGTGCCAGTGAATTGAGACTGTTCTGGCGGCCCGATGGATTTATCACATACGACGCCAGCATCGTATCAAAAGACACCGGGTCGATATCCAAACCCGCGCGATGTAACACTTCGAGATCATACTTTATGTTTTGACCAAATTTCCGGACTTTTTTATCGACCAGTAATTTTGATATCAGCTTGAAGGCCTCGTCACGCGGAAGATTACGCGTCTTATCGTCATGACCGATAGGTATGTAATATGCCTTTCCAGCCTCACCGCAAAGCGAAATCCCAACCAGATCGGCTTCGATCGCATTCAGCGAAGTTGTCTCGGTATCGATGGCGATCTCTTTTTTGCGGGACAATTCGGTTATGATTTTTTTTAATGAGGTCAGATTATCTATACATTCATATCTGACCTTTGACTTTGCTTCTTTTTTTTCTTCAACTGCGGAATCCAGCTTCAGATCAAGGTGTCCCGTATATTTGACCAATTCATCCAGAAGGCGATTAAATTCCATCTCGAGGAAAAATTTCTTGGCCTTTTCGAAATGGATTTCACCATGCTTCATTGCTTTTAATGAAAACTCGATCGGCACTTCCGTCTCTATTGTGACCAGAGTTCGCGAAAGTTTCGCCTGCTCTATATTTGCGCTGATCTTGTTGCGAACACCTTTGGCTTTAATCTTCTCCGGGTGTTCTAAAATAGCATCGAGATTCCCAAATTGCTTGAGTAATGATTGGGCCGTCTTTGGTCCCACCCCAGGTACACCCGGGACATTATCGGAACTATCGCCCATCAGTGCCAGTGTATCGATGACCAGTTCCGGCGGCACCCCGAATTTTTTTTCGACACCTTCCCTGTCCAGCTTTTCGGGCGGAAGCGCTCCTTTCTGCGGGTTGTACATCTTGATCCTGTCGCTGACCAGCTGAAACATATCCTTGTCACCCGACACGATCCATACCTCCAACCCCCGTTTCTCGCCTTCCCTTGCCAATGTCCCGATGATATCATCCGCTTCATACCCTTCCATCTCGAGCGACGGCAGATTCAGCGCTTCGGTCGCTTCCTTGATACGGGGAATCTGAAGGACAAGCTCCTCAGGCATCTTGGCCCGTGTGGATTTATATTCCGGATACATTTCGTGCCGGAAAGTGGGAGCCTTGGTGTCAAAAACAATTGCCAGGTAGTCCGGATTTTCCTCGCGCATTATTTTCATAAGGGAATTTAAAAAACCGTAGGTCGCCGATGTATCCTCACCCTTGGAATTTATCAGCGGATTTCTTATAAAGGCAAAATAGGCGCGATAAAAAACGGCTGAACCATCAACCAGGAACAATGTCTTCCCCTTCATCTATATAACCCTTCCTGCATGATAATCAGCCGTACTTTTTCCGGGATAAGATAACGAATCGATTTTCCTGCTTTGATCCGTTGCCTTATCATGGTCGAGGATATCTCCATCAGGGGCATTTCAAACTTTTCCACCCTTTTGTACCACGGCGAATCCCTGAACCTCTTTTCGTAGCCCGGCCGCTCCGCAACAATAATTTTTACTTTTTCAACCAGAACATCTGGCTGGTACCAGGTATCGAATACGGCAATATTGTCGGCCCCTAAAATCAGGTGCCAGTTGACACCAGGAAATTCATTCCGAAGAGCATCGATAATATTTAACGTATATGACGGGATGGCCAGTTTTTTTTCGATGTCAGACAGGCAAAATCGGTCATTGCCGTCGATAGCGGCATCAACCATCTTCATTCGTGTATCGAATGAGACAACCGGCTTTTGCTCGCGATGAGGCGGATTATTGCTGACTACAAAAAGTACCCCGGCCAGATCAAATGCTGACGCGGCGGATTCGGCCAGGAGAAGGTGGCCATTGTGAACGGGATCGAATATTCCCCCCATTAGCCCCCAGTCGCCGCCTTTATCAGGGCTGTTCGGATACATTTACCGTCTCCATTTGGCGGTTGATCAGAGCGATAAACTCTTCCGCCTTCGGGACCAGTTCATTCTCGGGATAAATGGCTATAAAATTGTTGAAATTAGTCAGAGCCTCGGTAAATTCTTTCTGCTTGAACGATGCTTCCGCCAGCTTGAAAAGAGATTTGGCGGCGTACCCAGTGCCGGTATAATTATCGATTACGTATTGAAAATATATTTTTGCCGATTTATACTGATGCAATTTGAAATAAAGCATCCCATTCTCATATTCCTTGCGGGCCAGTTTGGTCATGCCATCATTTATGGCCTTCTCCGCTTTTTCCACCATCGGAGAATCGGGATTGTCGATAATGAAATCCTGCAACTGCTGTATTGCTTTTTTAAGGTCCTCCTGATCCAGACCATAATGACCGGGCGTATTTTTCAGATAACACATACCGCTCATGAATTGCGCTTCATCATAATACGCAGATTGCGGATAATTCGTCATCAGCCGTCGGAACTCCACCGCTCCCAACTCATAATCTTTGTTGTTATAATACGACATGGAAAGATAAAATTGCGCGGTATCGACAATATCTGCCCCGGGAAAATTGAAAATCACTTTCTGGAATCCGTCTATGGATTTCAGCCAGTGTTCCTTATCATACTCTTTCTTGGCGAGATTAAATTGATCTCCGGCATTTGTCTCAAGTTTGACTCCCTTTGATCCACAGCCTGCGGACAGGACGATCATTACAGAAATCGCGGCGCCGATTAATATATTTTTCATCAGATCTGATACTTCTCCTTAAACATATTGTAATTATCCATCACTTTATTAATATATGATTTTGGAAGCGGCTTGTTCAATTTTACCCGGTCCCGAAGTGCTGTTTCTCCAAGATTGTATGAAATTACCGCCTTGCGAACATCCTTGAATTTGAGAATCATTTCAAAAAGATGCAATGAGCCCATGCGGACATTCAGTTCCGGCTCGAACAACGTTGTCGAGTCCTGCCAGTCAATTCCTATTTTCCCGGCCAGAGATTTCCCCACAAATGGCCTGATCTGCATCAGTCCCTCCGCCCCGGCTGATGATACCTGGCCCCGCTTAAATGAAGATTCGGTATATATCATAGCCATAAGAAAAAGCGGATCATAATCATATTTTTTACATTCCGAATGAATCACCTCGGCAAGTTCCGCCTTTTCCTCGTCATTGAAGCCGATTTGAAAATCCTCGATCACTTGAAGAATCTGAAGTTTTTCCTCGAGTTCCGAGATACGGGCGCGCTGGAAGTTTATCTGTTTTTCCAGGTCGAATTTTTCTTTGACCAGATATATAATCAGCACCGATTGCGAGAGATAAATCAAAACAAACAGAATCGCAACCGGCTTAGAAAGGAATAATCCCAGACGATTCGATTGTATCATTTTTCCGATACCTCCGCTCTGGCGATCAAATCATATCCCTCAGCCATTATCACCCGGGCATCTATAATATCACCCGCCTTCAGATTATCGCCATCGACAAATACCCGCTGGTCAATATCCGGGCAGTCTCCCCCTGTCCTTCCAACGGCACGGGAGCCGGGTTTCGATTCATCAATTATAACTTTTTGAATTTTGTCAATCAAGGCAATATTTTTATTAAAAGCAATCTCCTGCTGGACAGACATCAAAATATCCTGGCGTTCTAAGGCTATCTCATCCGGCACCTGATTTTTCATTTTTTCCGCGCCGGTATCTTCTTCGGGAGAATATTTAAAAATGCCCAGGCGGTCAAACTGGAAATCCTCGATAAACCCAAGAAGCTCTTCAAATTCCGTTTCGGTCTCCCCCGGAAATCCGGTTATAAAAGTGGTTCTGATTACATTTTTCGGAGAGGTCTCTCTGATTTTATCCAGGATTCTCTCGATTTCGAATCGCTTCGCCCCGCGATCCATAGCCTCGAGTATATTATCACTAATATGCTGCAAGGGTATATCAAAATAGCCCAGGATTTTTTCCGACGCGGACATGAACTCGATCAATTCATTGCTGACTGCCCCGGGATGCAGATACATCAGCCGTATCCACTCGAGATCCTCGATTTCTTCAAGCCTTTTCAAAAGGCCAATTATATCGGTGCCGTCCTTAAAATCCCGCCCATATCCGGTTCCCTCCTGTGACACCAGAATAATCTCCTTCTTACCCTTCGACACAAGCAACCGGGCTTCGTCGATAATTTCAGGGATACGGCGGCTCCGATAGCGGCCGCGAATATATGGAATAGCGCAGTATGAACAGAACCGGTCACAACCATCGGCGATTTTCAAATAATCATACGGACACGCCGGATCGACATAACGGCTGTTACCGGCCAGATATGTAAGCTCCGGCGCCTTATCGAGGATTACCATTCCCGCCGGCATGGCTGAATTCGAAACAGAATCGGCCAATTCATCGATTTTACCCAACCCGAAAAATCCATCGATAAGCGGCATCTCTTTTTTTAACTCCTCGCCGTATCGTTGCGACAGACAACCGGTAACATAAAGCCTTTTTAAATTCCCCTGCTTTTTCTTTTGCTCATATAATAATATTTCATTGATCGATTCTTCTTTAGCGGGAAGTATAAAACCGCAGGTGTTGACAATGACAATATCCGCGTCATCATCATCCGCCACCCGCTCCAGCCCCCGGGATATAAGCTGTCCGGCGATATAATCTCCATCGACATCGTTCTTGGGACACCCCAGTTTTTTTATAAAGAATTTCATCTGTCCGGGATTATGGCAGAGAGATTACTTCCGTCGAATCCGGGAACTCAGCCTTGAATACGGTCGGATCGACTTTATCGAAAAGGCTTTCATGAATGATATGTACCCGGTTAAGATCCCGATTTAAATCGAAATAGTCCATATCTGAGATTCGGCCCTCTCTTAAAATCATGTTGAGCGAATCAGGCAGTTGATTTGATTCGGGATCGGTTTTGACCAGCAGGAAAAGTGTATCTTCTTTTTCTAAAGCCACTTTGTAATATTTCCTGAGGTTTTTTATAAAAAAAAATCCGTTTTCGAAAAGCTCGCCTTCTTTCAGACAACTCTTTGTTGCCTGATTATTGTCGGCGCTGTACTCCCAGATACATTTGCCATCGAAAATATATGAGTCGTTCCCGATATGAGCGGCGTAGCGGCCATCATCG